>JAVWKI010000078.1:2792-3847 GCA_036638575.1 Anaerovoracaceae bacterium
CAGGCGAATACATCACACTGACCACGGGAATCAAGTCCTTGGCCGGATCGAAAGGCAGCTTGCCCAGGTGGGGGCTCAGCACCAACGGGCTAATGGCCGAAAACCCCAGCGTATAGCCATCGGGGGCCGCCTTGGCCACCTGGTCCCCTTCACAGATAATATTTTGGATATTTCCCCCAAGGGCCGTCTCCATTGCAAGCTCAAAGCCGGAAGGAACGGTGATCAGCTCTGTGACCACGCCGTTAATTCCCGGAAGGTTTTCCTTCATGATGAACTTTACCCCATGGTTATAGCCATCATAGTTTCCCTCCATCTCCTCAAAGGTCTTTTTTCGTGCGGAAAGCTGTCCCACATTGACCTGCAGCTGCTCTAGCTCCTTGCCCAGTTCTCGTTCCTGCTGGAAGCGTTCACTAAACTGCTGCTTTTGAAGATTTTTTTCCTGCTTTAGGGCATATAGCTCTTGATGAAGTAGGGCCTGTTTTTGCTGCCGCTGCTCTAGCTCTTGGGCTAAGGCAGACTCTCCCCCTCCTCCGGTTTCCCTTTCGTGCAAAATCTGTTCTTTTCGCTTTTCTAAGGTATCCTTTAAGGCAGAAATACTGGCAATCTCCGCTTTTTTTCCACTGATCTTACTCTGTAATCCAAATATCTTATTTTTTTGTTCATCTATTTCTTGTACTTGCCTGGATAATTCCTTGTTTTGGCCCACATAGACCTTCATTTTTTCCCCTAGGGCCGAAGTGAGCTGATCAAGCTGTACCGTTACCGCATCCTTTTCCTTAAACAGATCCGAAGAGCTTTCCTTTTCTGCTGCTATTTTTTGAGAAAGAACCTCAATTTCTTCAGTCAAGCGCTGATGTCCGGCCACAATGGCAGACATCCGTTCCCGATTGACTTCATCCTTGCTGGTCAAGGCATTAATCTGCTCATAAAGGGCGAGCTGCTTGGCCCGCTCCTGTTCAATGGAAACGTCCATAGCATCTCGCTTTGCCGTTCCCTTGGAAATTTCCTCTGCCAGCAGCGCACCTTTTGTTCTGCTTTCTTCCAAGCTTTTTTCT
>JAVWKI010000078.1:3857-7584 GCA_036638575.1 Anaerovoracaceae bacterium
GATTTCCTTCTGCTTGCTTTGTGTGGTTTCAATATTTCTCAAGGTAATATTGATTTCAAGCTCTCGGTGGGTTTCCTTAAGCTCCAAATAGGTCCTTGCCTTTTGGCTTTCTTCTTCCAGTTTTCCTAAACGGCCTTGGATTTCGCCAATAATATCCGTTACCCGTTCCATATTGTCCGTAGCCGAGGAGAGCTTTCGTTCTGCCTCTGCCTTTTTGCTTCTATACATCACAATACCGGCAGTCTCTTCTAGAATCTCCCGTATGCTTTCCGTATTATTGCTGATAATGTCCGATATTTTTCCTTGTCCAATGATGGAATAGCCTTCCACCCCAATACCGGTATCCATAATCAAGGCCCGAATGTCCTTCATCCTGCATTGATGGTTGTTGATCAGGTACTCGCTTTCTCCTGACCGGTACATCCTTCTGGTAATGGCAATTTCATTATAGTCTAGGGGCAGCTCCCCTTGTTCATTGTCAATGACCAAGGTGACTTCCGCCATTCCTCTAGGCTTCCTTGTGGCTGTCCCGGAGAAGATAACATCTTCCATTTTGTCTCCCCTGAGCATCTTTGCGCTTTGTGCACCTAAAACCCATCTGATGGCATCACAAATATTGCTTTTGCCGCTGCCGTTGGGGCCAACTACGCAGGTAATTCCCCGGTCAAACTCAATGAGCACAGGCTCTGCAAAAGATTTAAACCCATGAAGCTCCAGCCGTTTAAAATACATTTACGCTTCCCCTTTCATGGCCTCTTTTGCCGCATTCTGTTCTGCCTCTTTTTTGCTCTTGCCGCTGCCGCTACCGTAGACCTCCCCATTTACCCGAAGTTCCACACAGAAAAGCTTATCGTGATCCGGCCCCTTTGCACTGACCAGATGATATTCAATGGAAATTGGGCCTTTCTTTTGTATTTTTTCTTGAAATGCGCTTTTGTAGTCGTTGTGAATCTGTCCGCAAACCACCGCTTGCACCCGATCCGCAAACAAAGCAAGGACAAAGGCCTTGGTGATCTCATAGCCCCTGTCCAAATAAATCGCTCCGATAATTGCTTCCATAGCATCTGCAAGAATCGACGCTTTTTCTCTGCCTCCGGTAACGGTTTCCCCCTTGCCCAGCTGCAGATAATCTCCCAAAGAAAGTGTTTTTGCTTTTTCTGCCAAGGATTCCTCGCAGACGATAAGGGCTCTGCTTTTGGTCAAAAACCCTTCTTTTTTCTGTGGAAGACGATGGTATAATTCTTCTCCGATGATGGCATCAAAAAAAGCATCACCCAAAAATTCAAGGCGCTCATTGCACTCTGCTCTGGATAAGTTTTTTTCTCTGGTATATGAACTATGTGTCAATGCTTGGGTGAGAAGCTTCTTGTCCTTAAACTGAATTCCCATCTCCTGTTCAAGCTTACTCTTGTTCACTAATGATAATCTCCTCTATATCCAAAACAGAATTTTGTATGATTTCCACAACATTTTCTTTTGCATAAGGAATGGCCTTAAGGATGGTGTTTTTCACCGCCTTAGCATTGGAAGAACCATGCATTTTGATGATTGGTCCTTTTACGCCCAAAATCGGCGCTCCACCATACTCGGAATAATCAAATTCATCCTTTAGCTCCCGCATTTTTCCTTTGAGGAACATTGCACCGAGCATCGCCTTGGCGCCATCGGTAAATTTCTGCTTTAATAATTTCAAAATGTTCCAAGCCAGACCCTCCGTCAGCTTTAGAATTACATTGCCTACAAAACCGTCGCAGACAATCACATCACAAGCACCTTTAGGTACCTCTCTTGCTTCTACATTGCCGATAAAGTTTACATGGCTTTTTTCTAGCAATTCATAGCTTGCCTTGGTCAATGTGGAGCCTTTGTTTTCTTCTACACCAAGGTTTACTAGGCCTACTCTTGGGTTTACTCTGCCCAGTACCTTTTCCATATAAATGCTGCCCATGATTCCAAATTCAAGAAGGTTATCCGGCTTACATTCACTGTTTGCTCCTGCATCTAGCAGTAGGGAAGGTTCTTTGCCACCCATAATTGGATAGATGCTTGCCAGCGCCGGACGGTCAATTCCTTGAATTCGTCCCAGGATAAACAGGCCTCCGGCAAGAAGTGCTCCGGTATTTCCCGCAGAAACGAACAGATCTCCTTCTCCTGACTTGACCATATTGATTCCCTTTACCATGGAAGAATCTTTCTTTGTTCTTACCGCCTTCACCGGAGCGTCTTCATTTTCGATGACTTCCTCCGCATGAATAACCGTAATTTTTTCTTGATCGTATTCATATTTTGCCAGCTCTGCATTGATGAGGTCTTCCTTTCCTACAATGCAAATTTGGTCATCTACTAGCTTTGATGCTTCTACTGCACCCTTGACCATTTCCACCGGAGCGTTATCTCCGCCCATTCCATCTAATATTACTCTCATTTATTTTACCTCCAACATCATGACCTCAGGATGGCAGGATACGCCATATTGAGGACAGGTCAAGCACTCAAAAAAGTTTGGTGCTTCTTCTTTTGGTACGGTAACAAAGCCTGCCTTGCGAAAAAATCCCGGGGCTCTGGCTACCAAAAACAGTCGGGTTCCTCCAAGCTTTCTTACTTCGCCTATGGCTTTTTCTAGCATGATTTTGCCGACCTTAAATTTCCGATATTCTTTTTCTACGGCAATTCCGTCGATAATAAACTCCCCTTGACGTTTGGCCAAAACAATGCCACCCACCAAGTAGTCATCCTTTCCATGGGTAACCTTCCAGCACTGAACTAGGTCTGTGGGCACTGGCTCGTCTTCTGTAAATTCAAGGTCATTTTCCATAAACAGCGTTGCCAGCCGCTCATACTGGTCGGTAACACTTAACTTCAATCTAAGCATTCGCTTCCTCCTTTGGGGTGAAAATTCTAATTCGTTTAGGCAATACACTAAACTCCAATGGCAGCTTTTCCCCTTGTTCTCCATCTACATCGGTGGAAATATCCACCGGAGAGGCAACGGTCAATTTGTCCGTTTGGAAGGAAAGCACCTTTCTATGATTTGGATGATTCCCCTGTAGTACATTCACCAGCAAAGGTCCAAGCTCCAGTCTAGGCATTTCTCTGAACAAAATTACATCCAGCTTTCCGTCATTGATTTCCGAGTCAGGAGAAATTCGCTTAAATCCTCCTGCTGATTTTCCATTCATGACCACCATAAAGTACATGTTTTCTTCATAGGTTTTTTCCGGGGTAATCAAGGTAACCGGCAAGGCCTTCAAATTGATAATTTCCGTCATCCCTTTTAGGTAATAAGAAAATACCCCCAAAGTATTCTTTAGGTTTGGATCGGTTTTTTGGCTAACATCCACTAGGGCACCGATAGCCGCTACGTTGATAAAATATCTTCCGTTACAAACGCCCACATCCGCCTGCGTGTAGGTTTCTCCTAGGGCGATATCCACCATTTCTTCAATATCATCGGGTAAATCGAAGTAATAGGCAAAATCATTTGCCGTACCGGTAGGGAATATTGCCAAAGGTAGATCAATGCCTTTTTTGATCATGGAATTCACACAAATATTGATCGTTCCGTCTCCGCCGGCAACCACGATTTGTCTATATTCCTCAGGGTTCATTTCATCTAGTACCTGTTTGATCACATGGCCTTTGGCCGCACGAATAGGGATTACCTGCAAATCCTTGCTTTGAAATTTCTCAATGATCATATCCAAACTGTTCTTAAATAGTCCATCTC
>JAVWKI010000079.1:0-7580 GCA_036638575.1 Anaerovoracaceae bacterium
TTCCCTCGGATTTCCATATCATTGCAAATCAGCACAATGTCCCGATAACGCAGGTTTTTTTCCCTTACTAGCTGTAACACCTTCATGGCTGCACTTTCTGCTTCCAAATAATAATTTGCACAGCGAACCAGGGTAATCCCTTGTGCATCCGCTTCAGTCTCATGAGGAAGGGCGAAGATTTCTCTTTCTAGTGTCCTTAACCCTTCTGCACGCTCCTGTGTATATTCTTCGCCAATGGCGTGTAAGCTCACTGGGATGTTTCGTTCCTCCGCCGCCGCAGAAAGCATGGAAATCATCGTTTTTCCAATGGAAAAAACATCCTCATCTCGGCCACCCTGATGAACGGTCAATACAATATTCAGTTCCTTTGCCGCCCCCATCAGCTCTCCCAAAACCTGCAAATTTTTCGGGGTAAAATAGTCAAAGCCATAGACCCAAATTGTGGCATCCGCTAAGGGTTTATAGTCTGCAAGCTTACCTGCAAATAGGTTGATATAGTCCTCTGTATCAATATATTTGCCCTGAATTTCTTGTTCATAGCGGTCAAAAAGAGTGAGAATATCCTTTAGCTTTCGCTTGAGAAAGGTGTCCTCCTCTACCGCCTCAATAATCTCTGCAAGGCTCTCCGGAGTTGTTCCGTATTGCTTCATTTCCGACAAAAAGTTATTGGCCAGTTCTATAAATGCCGCATTATCCTTGTATCCCTTATATACCTGTAGCTTGCTGTCTTCTTCTCTTGCAATTTTGGTCAGCAGCATATGTCTGCCTTGCTTATTGATCATGGGCTTCATTCCACCGCCCACGCTGTCCAAAACTCTCGTTCCCAGGCGAGAAATACTTAGCACTTCAATGTCCATTAAGCCTTCTTTTTGCAGATAAAAAAAGGCATCCCGCTCTGCCTGTAAGGTGAATTGATCCGGCACAATGAGTAGGGTATTGCCTTTTATCTGTTGAAAAATGAATTGATCTTTGTTTAAACAATCGCGGCCGTAGTAAATATTCAGCATGTCTTTGCCTCTTTCTTCATTAAATAAACTCTTCAAACACAGCGGCCACAGTGTCTAGTTTCTTTGCTTTGTACGCCTTACTTCCACAGAAAACCAAGCCATGCTCCATATCTCCTCGGGCTGCTTTTAATAATGCGCCATTCAGCTCTTCCTTTAGCTCTCCTTGCTGAAGATCTATGCTTTGATTCTTCATTGCCCTGCACAATATTCCCGATGGACTTTTCACAATTGTAACATCATTTTCTTTTCCGTTCAAATAGACTTTTTTGAAAGCATCATGAATATCACATTCCTTGGTTGTAACAAATCGGCTCCCCATCTGGATGCCATCCGCCCCATAGAGGAAGGCCTTTTTTGCTCCATCTCGGTTATAGATTCCCCCTCCCACAATCAGTGGACAATCTCCAATTTCATTTTTAATTTCTGTGATGGTCTTAAAATAATTTGCTTTGGCTCTGCCAAGCTCCGACTCCTTATATCCTAGCTGCCCTCCTGCAAAGGCGTTTTCAAAGATAAAGGCATCGGGTATTCGGTCATGCTTTTTTCTCCAGTTTTTCAAAATCAGCCTCGCTGCGCGGACGGAAGAAACCACTGGAATCAAGGCCACTTTTTTCGCCTTGGGAATCCCGGGAAGGGTCATGGGCAATCCGGCCCCCGAAATAATCACTTCTGCCCCAGCATCAATGGCCGTTTCCACATATTCTCGATAATCCTCTAGACGATAGGGAATATTTACCCCAATCGGGCCTCTTTGCTCTGCTTGGGCAACTAGCGCTAGTGCCTGCTTGATCTCTCTTCTCAATGCAGTTTTGTTGGCTTCCTTTGGGTTTTCCCCATAGTTTTCTTCTCTGAATCCAATATCTGCGGCACCGATTACCCCCATTCCTCCTTGCAAGGCAACTGCACTTGCCAGTCCATGAAGGGATACGCCAATGCCCATCCCTCCTTGAACAATCCCAACGGGAATGATTGTTTTGCCTAGGTTTATCGGCCCCAAAGAAAAATCTTTTTCTTCTCTTATGGGTTTCACTGCCTGCATATCCATAAACTGATTAATATTATCCAAAGAACCGATAAAATTTTCTATCTCCTCTTCTGAGAGTTTTCCGATGGCATTTTTGATCATCTCATTATGAAACCGCTCATGCTCAAGCACTGCCGCCTCACCACCGGGGGTAAGCTTAATTTTTACGATTCTTCGATCATTTTTACTTCTAAATCGCGTCACATATTCCTTCTTGACCAGCTTATTAATGGCGGAGGTCAAGGTGGATAGATTGATATTTAAACTCGCCGCAACCTCCGACATGGTCTTTTCTTTGTTCATTCCAATAGCATCTAAGGTATGCATCTCGGTAATAGAAAGGTTATGCATGGAAGATTCCTTCAATGCCTGCTCTTCGATTTTAAGAACAACATTAAAAAGCCGTACCATGATATCATTTACTTTTTTTACGTTGTCCATTGTTTCTCCTTAACCAATGGCAAATAAAATATTGCATTTACAAGCAAGCTTGTCGTTGACATAGGCTTCACAGCTACCGGTCCCCGCTCTGCTTCTCATCTTATCTAGGGTAACAATAAGCTTCAGCTCATCCCCCGGAACAACTTTTTGTCTGAATTTGGCATCTTTAATTCCGCCAAAGTAGGCGATTTTTCCCTTGTTTTCCGGCATAGATAGCACCGCTACCGCTCCAGCCTGGGCCAGTGATTCTACAATCAGCACGCCAGGCATTACCGGCTCCTGAGGGAAATGACCTTGAAAATAGTATTCCTCTTGGCTTACCCGCTTAATGGCAGTAATGCTTTTTCCCACTTCCATTTCTGTAACTTCATCAATGAGTAGAAAGGGTGGGCGATGGGGAATAATTTCCATAATTTGTTCTCTGTTCATCAACATGGCTTACTCCTCAAACTTCTTCAACACAAGGGTTCCGTTATGTCCGCCAAATCCAAGAGAGTTGGACATCACATAGTTTACTTCCGCAGTTCTGCCTTCATTAGGAACATAATCCAGGTCAAGCTCTTCATCCGGTACCTTGTAGTTAATTGTTGGAGGAATAAATCCATCAAGAATCGCCTTCATGGAAAATACTGCTTCTACACTTCCTGCCGCACCAAGCAAGTGACCAATGTTCCCCTTGGTAGAGCTAACCGGTACCTTTGTCTCTTCTCCGAAAACGGTCTTTACCGCTCTTGTTTCATATAGGTCATTTAGCGGAGTTCCTGTTCCATGCGCATTAATGTAGTCAATTTTTTCCGGAGCAATTCCTGCATCTGCTAAGGCCTGCTTCATGGCATTTGCTGCCCCTTCCCCTGTCGGTGCCGGGGAAGTAATGTGATAAGCATCACAGGTGGTTCCGTAGCCAACTACTTCTCCGTAAATCTTCGCACCTCTTTTTTGTGCATGAGAAAGTTCTTCTAGAACAAAGAAGGCTGCCCCTTCTCCCATAACAAAGCCATCTCTTTCCTTATCAAAAGGCGTAGAGCATCGATCCTTGTCTGTACGGGTAGAGGTTGCGGTCATGTTTCCAAATCCGGCAAAGCAAACCGGCGCAAAGGAAGCTTCCGCAGATCCACTGAGCACAACATCCGCATAACCATGCTTAATATTTCTGTAGCCTTCGCCAATGCTGTGGGTTCCTGCAGAGCAAGCGGTAACAACACCTAGGCAGCTAGCCTTTGCACCAAATTCAATGGCTAGGTTTCCGCCGATCATGTTGAGAATCACCATCGGCACCATCAATGCAGAAACACGCTTCACGCTATCCTTTTTTGCTGCTGCAGAAATTTGTTCTTCCAAGGTCATGATTCCACCGATTCCTGAACCGGCCATTACCCCAAATCTTTCTGCTGCTACATTTTCTCCACTGACAATTCCGCTATCTTCCATAGCTTCTCTCGCTGCTACAATAGCAAACTGGGAGCTTCTATCCAATCTCTTTGCGGCACGTTTATCCGGGAATTCAAAATCCTTTACCTGTGCGCCCATCTTGCACTTTTGCTCGGTAATATCAAAATGTGTAATTTCATCGATTCCATTTACTCCGGCTTTTAGTGCAGACCAAGATTCTTCCACGGTATGTCCGATTGGGGTAATCGCCCCCATGCCTGTAATTACTACTCTTTTGTCCATTTATTTTTACTCCATTTCTCCTACTAAATTACTAATCCACCATCAACGCCAATTACTTGTCCTGTAACATAAGCGCCTAAATCAGAGGCAAGGAACAGGGCTGCTCCTGCAATATCCTCAGGTTTACCAAGGCGCCCTAAGCTAATACTTTTGGCCGCATTTTCTTTTTGCTCTTCGCTAAGCACGGCAGTCATATCCGTCTCAATAAATCCCGGTGCAATGGCATTTACACGAATATTTCTTCGGCCAAGCTCTTTTGCTGCAGCCTTAGTCATTCCAATAATTCCCGCCTTCGATGCACTGTAGTTAATCTGTGCAGGATTTCCATAAACTCCGGATACCGAAGATAGGTTAATTACACAGCCACTTTTTTGCTTCATCATGATTGTCCCTACCGACTTAAGGAAGTTAAAGCTTCCATTCAGATTGGTATCAATGACCCCACGAAAATCTTCCGGTGTCATTCTCAGCAACAATTTGTCATTGGTAACCCCTGCATTATTTACCAAAATGTCAATTCTGCCTAATTTTTCCTTTGCCATTTTGGCGGCTTCTTCGGCAACCTGTGGATCGGCAACATCTCCCTGAAATAGCTCTACCTTTGTTCCAAAGGCTTCAAGCTCCTTCTTGGTATTCATGGCTTCCTCTTGATTGCTTCTGTAGCAAAGCAGCACATCTGCACCGTTTTCACAATACATCTTGGCAATACCTTTTCCGATTCCCCGAACACCTCCGGTAATTATCGCTGTTTTTCCCTTTAGCATGTACTTGCCTCCTTTAGTGCAGCGATGGTCTGCTCCAAGCTCTCATGGTTTTCTACATGAAGAGTTTTCACCGATTCGCTGATTTTTTTCGTTAAGCCGGACAGGGTTTTTCCCGGTCCAATTTCAATGATTACTTCCGCACCGTCTGCAACCATATTTTCTATAATTTCCTGCCAGTATACCGGGCTCTTTGCCTGCTGTGCCATTCGCTGTGCAATATACGCAGACACATCTCCTCCGTCAAATTCTGCCATCATATCCTTAGCCGTCACGTTAGAATATACCTTTTGTGTTGGTGCCTTTAGCTTTGCCTCTAGCAGAATATCATATAGCTCTGCTGCTGCCGGCTCCATCATCTTGCTATGAAAGGCAGTGCTTACGCTAAGCAGTTTCGCCTTGATCTTGTTTTCCTTTGCGGCCACAAGGAAGTCCTCTAGTGCCTCCTTTTCTCCGGCAACAACGGTTTGTACCGGTGAGTTAAAGTTTACCCCTTCAAGAATTCTTCCTTGCACACAGCCATCAATGGTTTTCAAAATCGCATCTCGATGACCAAAGGCCGCTGCCATACCCCCTTTAGGGTTTCCCTCTGCATCCATTCCGGCTTCCTGCATTAGGCCTCCTCTTTTTTGAACGATTTCCAGGCCCTTTCCAATTTCATCAATGGTTCCTGCCACCGTCAATGCTGCGTACTCGCCCAAACTAAATCCTGCAAGACCAACAACATCCATTTTTTCCAAAAGCCCTTCTTGTTCGGCTGCTTCCATAAAGGCCTTATATGCCGCCATGGTTACCGTATAGATACAAGGCTGTGTAATATGGGTTTGTCTGAGCATTTCCTTGGTTCCCTCAAAGCACCAATCCTCAACTTCTTTCCCTGCATGATCAAAAATTTCTTTGGCTCTTTCAAAATTATCGTACAGATCCTTCCCCATTCCCGGATACTGGGCACCCTGACCCGCAAATACTATTCCTACTTTCATAAACTTCTGTTGCCTCCTTAAACATTTCTCTAATCATTTCTTCTGCCGGCTGTTCCTTGTGAACCAAACCTGCAATTTGTCCGGACATTACCGAACCATATTCTACATCCCCATCGACAACCGCCTTACCTAGGGTTCCGATACAAAGTTCATCTATTTTTTCCAAATCTTCATTTTGTTTTTCTAATTTCAAAATCTGTCGAGACAGCTTGTTTTTAATTACCCGAACCGGGTGGCCTGTACTTCTGCCTGTAGCTACCGTACTAGAATCCTTGGCTGTCAAAATTGCATTCTTGTAATTTTGTGCTACGGTACACTCCTTGGCCACAAGGAATCTTGTTCCTACTTGAACGCCTTCTGCACCAAGCATATAAGCTGCTGCAACCCCTCGTCCATCAGCAATTCCCCCTGCTGCAATCACCGGAATAGAAAGGGCATCTACCATTTGCGGAATTAATGCCATAGTGGTGGTCTCTCCAATATGGCCCCCTGCTTCACAGCCCTCTGCCACCACTGCATCTGCGCCGGCACGCTCTACTCTGGTCGCCAGTGCCAGATTTGCCACTACCGGTACCACAACGATCCCATGGTCTTTCAGCTTCCCAATATATTTCCCCGGATTGCCCGCTCCTGTAGTAACTACAGCAATCTTTTCCTCACAAACCACATCCATTAATTCCTCTACATTGGGTGCCAACAACATAATATTCACACCAAAAGGTTTGTCTGTAATTTCTCTGGTCTTTCTAATCTCTTCTCGAAGCCACTCTCCTGAAGCACCGCCCGCTGCAATGATACCCAATCCGCCGCCGTTACTTACCGCTCCTGCAAGGGCACTATCGGCAATCCTTGCCATCGCACCTTGTATAATCGGGAATTCTGTCCCCAGCAATTCACATACTCTATTCATCCTTATTTCCATTCCTTTCCTTCCGCTTCGCTTTCGCCCTTAAATCTATTTTTTCATCGCATAGCTTGCTGCCAATAATTACTTTGATTATCAAACTATTTTATTATAGTAGTTTTCATTTATTTTGTCAAGAAAACCTCGACGCAAGGCCGGACAAGTAAAAAATCTGCGAACAGCTTATGCTGCCCGCAGAAAAATACACGCTTATCTATTGAGTTTATTGCCTTTATCGGTTCTCGTTGCTTTGTTCCTTCTAGCGCTCACTGCTTGCCGCTGACAAGCTACGCCTATATTGATATAACTGCTCATGTCCTTAGGCTCTGTCTCTCTACCCCTAACATTACCGGCTGTTCCTATAGTAATGTGAACAGCTCATCTGCCCGATCAATGACATAGTCAGGTGCATCCGGTCCGTTTAATTCTTCTGCCCCTACGGCAAGTGCCCAGCTAACCAGTACCGATTTCACTCCGGCATTTCTTGCGCAGCGAATGTCGAACAAGGTGTCCCCTAGCATTAGGCTGTTTTCGGGTTTTGCAGAAAGTCGTTCCAGTGCAATATTAATTGGCTCCGGATCCGGTTTATGCTTGGTGCAGTCTTCCATGGTGACCACTTCTTCAAACAGCTGATCTAGGCCATACTTTTCTAGGCCTTGCATCGTTGTTCCGCGAAGCCTAGAGGTAACTAGGGCCAAGCGGTAGCGCTGTTCTTTTAGCTTTTGGATTAGCTCTTTCATTCCTGGGAAAAGGGTAATTAAGTCTCCAAATTTTTCATAGTGATAGTTT
>JAVWKI010000080.1:0-7523 GCA_036638575.1 Anaerovoracaceae bacterium
CACTTCTTGTAACCAACGGAACCCTAAAGGCAGGCCAGAGCTTGGTTGCGGGAACATCCTCCGGTAGAATTCGATTAATGACAAACTACAAGGGCGACACCATTAGAAAAGCAGGCCCGGCAACTGCAGTAGAGATCTTAGGCTTGACCGAAGTTCCGGCGGCAGGAGATCGTTTCAATGCGGTTGGAGAAGATAAACTAGCAAAAGAAATTGCGGAAAAGAGAAAATCAAAGCAAAGAGAAGAAGTGATGGCCAGAACCTCAAGCTCTTCATTAGAAGAACTGTTTAGTCAAATTCAGGAGGGTGAAACCAAGGAATTGAACCTAATTGTCAAGGCTGACGTAAGAGGCTCAGTTGGTGCAGTAAACGGATCACTGGAAAAACTTTCTAACGAAAATGTAAAGGTTAGGATTATCCATTCCGGAGTTGGTGCAATTACTGAATCTGACGTTACTTTGGCAGGAACTTCAGGAGCAATTCTTATTGGATTTAACGTTAGACCAAGTGCAGCAGTATCCTCTATGGCAGATAGAGAAGGGGTACAGATTAGAACTTACAGAGTAATCTACAATATTATTGATGATATTGAGAATGCAATGAAGGGAATGCTAGATCCGGAATTCAAGGAAGAAGTTTTAGGCGAAGTTGAAGTTCGAGAAACTTTTAAGGTTCCTGGTGTTGGTATTATCGCAGGTGCTTATGTAACCAACGGTAAGATTATCAGAAATGCACAGGTTCGACTGGTTAGAGATGGTATTGTTATCCATGAAGGAACAATTTCTTCATTGAAGAGATTTAAAGATGATGCAAAAGAAGTTGCGCAGGGATACGAATGTGGTATTGGCATAGACAATTACAACGACCTTAAGGAAGGCGATGTAATCGAATGCTTCCACATGGTAGAAATTGAAAGGAAATAACAATGGGCAAGGGATATAGACAAGGCCGATTGGGAGAAGAAATCCGAAAAATTGTCAGCGAATTACTTCTTCGGGAACTAAAGGATCCCAGATTAGATAGTATGGTAAGTGTAACTGCTGTGGACGTAACCTCCGACGGCAGTTACGCAACAATTTTCCTAACGGTATTTGGAACCAAAGAAGAAGATACAGAACAAAAGAAAGAAGATGTACTGGCAGCAATGCGTAGTGCAAAAGGACTCATTAAGCGGGAGATTGGAAAACAAGTTAAGCTGCGGCATACCCCAGACTTAATTTTTAAGTTTGATACCTCCTTTGAGTATGGACAACATATAGAAGAGCTAATTAAAGGTGTGGTGAATAATGACGACGAGAAATAATTCACTTGCTGAAATCGGGCGAGCATTAATCAAGGCAGAAACTGTCTTGATTTTTCCGCATATTCTGATGGATGGTGATGCCCTTGGCTCATCGGTGGCACTTTGCAGAGCCTTGAGAAACAGTGGCAAAAATTGTCATGTGCTAATTGAAGATCGGGTGCCCGGATACATTAGCTTTTTGGACAAGGGCTACTGCACCGATGACCAAGCAGTGCTTCAGGAGCCTGCAGATGTTTGCATCTGTGTAGACTGTGGCGAAGAAAGTAGATTTCCAGGACGTGTACAGGTATACCGAGAGGGCAAAACAAAAATTTGCATCGACCATCATCCCACCTCTATGGGAATTGGCGATCTAAATTATATTGAGCAAGGGGCAGCGGCCACAGGAGAATTGATCTATGCCTTGCTAGAAGAGATGAACATTGAATTAGACAAGGAAATTGCTGAAGCCATTTATACCACCATTATGACGGATACAGGAAACTTTAGATATTCTAACACAAGGAAGCGAAGCCATGAAATTGTCATGAACCTTTATGACAAAGGCATCAAAAGCGATGAAATCAGTAATGAGATCTATGAAAATGAGAGCTTAGAAAAAATCAAATTACAAAGCAAGGTAATTAGTACCTTGGAGCTTTTTTCTGAAGGCAAGGGCGCAATCGCCTTCCTCAGTCAAGATATGCTTAGAGAATGTGGGGCAAAGATGGAAGATAGTGAAGGGATTGTCGCTACCTTAAGGAGCCTTCGCGGTGTAGAAATCGCAGCATTTATTAAGGAAATAGAAGAGGGAAAGATCAAGGTAACCATGCGTGCCAAAACCACAGGTGATGTGGCACAAATCGCCATTAAGCATAATGGCGGCGGTCATGTAAAGGCTGCTGGCTGTACCATTATGGGAACCATTGAAGAGGCAAAGCAAATCATAAAAGAGGAAATAGAGCAGGTATTATGAGAGGGATTATTAACATCAACAAACCCCAAAACTTTACCTCACACGATTGTGTAGCAATTGTTCGCAGATTGGTGGGCGTCAAAAGAGTAGGGCATACAGGAACCTTAGATCCAATGGCAACGGGAGTATTGCCGGTTTGCATTGGAACAGCAGCAAGAATTATGGACTATTTAGATGAAGACAGCAAGGAATACCGCTGCCGGCTCAAATTAGGCATAGATACAGATACCTGTGACATTTGGGGAAAAACCATCAGCACAGGGAGCACGGAAGGAATTACAGAAGCGCAGATTATCGCAGCTTTTGCACCTTTTTCCGGAGAGATAAGCCAGATTCCGCCCAAATACTCTGCATTAAAAGTAAATGGAAAAAAGCTTTATGAATATGCCAGAGCCGGGCAAGAAGTGGAAATTAAAGCAAGAACGGTAACCATAAAGGAACTAGAGCTAGAGGAAATCAAGGGAGATGAGGTGGCCTTTCGTGTAGTTTGCTCTAAGGGGACCTATATTCGCTCTATTTGTCATGATGTAGGCGCCGCCTTAGGCTGTGGCGCAGCCATGTCTGCATTGAGCAGAACGGCCAGTGGTGTATTTTTCATTGAAGATGCCATTGATTTAGAAGAGCTTAGAACCATGAGCAAAGAGGAAATTATCCCACTGATTTTACCTACAGATTATCCCTTGGTAAATTTCACCCCGGTTCAACTATCCAGGGAAGAGGCCAAAAACTTTATTGATGGAAAACACATTGTATACAGCGGAGAAATAACCGGAAAAAAATATAAACTTTATTGTGAAGAAACGTTTTTGGGCGTGGCGAAGTATAGTGAAAAATACAAAAAACTAGTGGCAGATAAAGTTTTTAATACGGAGATATAGATAAAATGAAGATTTTTAATTCGTTAACAGAAATAAAAGACATCGAAAATACGGTAATTGCATTAGGAAACTTTGATGGTGTCCACAAAGGACATCAAGAGCTGATTCGGCGTACAGTAAAAAGCGCAGAAGCAGCAGGAATCAAAAGTGCAGTTTTTACTTTTTCCAATCATCCAAGAAACCTAATCGGCAAGGGTGAAACGGTAAAAAACATTCTTTACTGGGAGGACAAGGCAGAAATTATTGGAGAAATGGGCATCGATTACCTATTTAATATTCCCTTCACTGAGGAAATTTTAACCCTTTCTCCCTTAGCCTATATTGATGATCTCCTTTTGGGTAAGCTAAAGATGAAAGAGGCTTATTGCGGATTCAATTACCATTACGGATATAAGGCTGAAGGGAATGTAGAAATATTAATGAAAGAAAGCTTGGACAAGGGCTTTGGCATTCATGTGCTTGAGCCGGTGCAAATCGAAGGTGAAGTGGTTAGCTCTACCTTGATTCGTTCCCTCATTGAACAAGGGGATGTGCATAAATGTTCAAAATACTTGGGAAGATATTACAGCATTGGCGGAGAAGTTGTTGTTGGAAATCGTCTAGGAAAAACCATCGGTTTTCCAACATCTAACCTAGTGATTGATGAAACCATGATAACCCCACCAAACGGAGTTTATGTGACGTACTGCGTGTATAACGGAGTAAGGTACCCCAGCATAACCAATGTAGGCGTAAAACCAACCATTGGAGAATACAACAAAAATGTGGAAACGCATATTTTTAATTTCGACAAAGAGTTGTATGGAAAAACCATCCGTGTAGAATTTTTGAAAAAAATGCGGGATGAACGAAAATTTGATCATGTAGAAGCCTTATCCAAGCAAATTACCGAAGATTGCATTATGGCAAAAGCCTATCATCGTAAATCGGTATAGATAAGGGCAAGAAGAACCGTAGAAAACAGTAGGAAAAGGTGAAGAAATGACCATAGCGGAATCCATCATCGGTGCCGGCAAGGAACTGGTGAAAGAAGGCTTAATTGTTAGAACCTGGGGAAATGTAAGCAGTAGAATTGATGAAAATCGATTTTTGATTACAGCCAGTGGAAGAGATTACCAAACCCTAAGAGAAGAGGAATTGGTGCAAATCCATATTGCAGATTTCACTTACACGGGCGCGGTTAAGCCTTCCTCTGAGTTGCAGGTACATGGAGAAATTTATCGCCAGCATCCGGAGGCAAAATTTATTATTCATACCCATCAGGAAAACGCCTCGGCCTTGTCTGCCATGGGTGCTGAGTGTATTGCCTTGGATTTACCGGTTTTGGGTATTGGCAAAACCTTATATTGTAGCGATTACGGCCCTTCCGGGAGCCGCCTTCTAGCCGGCAACGTAGCCAAAACCCTAAGAACAGCTTGCGGACAAGGACTGCTGATGAAAAACCATGGGGTGATCTGTTTTGGAGAAAGTGCCAAAGAAGTCTTTTCTATCGCCAAGGCACTAGAGGCTGCGGCGGAAATTTATCTTCGTGGATGCAGCAAGGAATTGGAAACAGCACAGCAGTATTCCCCACAGAAAATGGAAGATGGTGTTTCCTTGCTTAATTGTGATGACTTGACAATAAGGCTGACAAAGGAAAGAGCAGACCTGCCCGCATATATTGATGATTATGCACAGATTGTAGGTAGCGGAGCAGATATGCCCATCAAGCTTTTGCCGGGAAAGGGAATTTTGTGTCAAGGAAAGACCTTAGAGGAATCAGAAATTCTATTTCTGCTGGTAAGAAAAAATTGTAAAGCTTACTTCGCGGCAAAGGCAGTGGCAGAGAAAAATCCAAAAGCAATGCCATTAGACGATGAAGCAGTGGCGGCAATGCACAATGCATATATTCATGATTATTCCCTACGAATTTAGCAATACGAAAAAAAGCCGTTGCATCGGAGAAAAGATGCAGCGGCTTTTTAAGTTCAACGGGTACAACAGTGCTTTGGGCCAGTAAAATTTATTTCAAGTGGCCGATTACATTAAATTTTTTGGTGTTCGTGCTACCACTTGCCTTCTTTTCTTCTACTGAGCAAGAAACATCCTCAATAGGTCCAACCGCGCCTTCTGGAGAGAGGGTACAGCGGGAGGCATTTACCTTTTCGCCGGGTTTGAGTTTGGAGATTTCCGTATCTGTCCAGTAAACGTAATACTGGGTTTTTCCGTTCTTGACCTCCTTATAAAGTCTCCAGCTAGAGGAAGCGGGGTCGGTTCCCAGCTTGTTCAATAAGTCATTGGTATACTGGGCAAACTTACCGTTGGTATCTGCTTCCGAGTCTAGAGAGGTCCCATCGCCTCTAGTTGCAAAATAGTTGATGAGCGTTTTATCCGTCTTCATGAGGTTTTGCAAGGCACGAAGGGCAGCATAACCTGCAAGGCGGGTATTTCCGTGCTTGCTACAAATGATATTAATCTCTTGTAGATCCGTCTTCAGCGTATACTTTCCACCACCGGGACAAAGACTATCTAGCTTACCATAGTTTTCATAAATATAGGCTTCAAAATTATTGAAGTTAACTTGATCATAAGCGGTTAAGTACAAATCCTTATAACGCAATAAATCCATGCGAACAACCTGGCAGGCTTTTTCGTTTGCCTTTTTGATGTAATGCACATAAGTCGGGATTAAAATTGCGGCAAGGACAGCCAAAATAACCAATACGATAATCACTTCTACCAAAGTGAACCCATTTCTCTTTCCCTGTTTCAGCTTATTCATCGTTTTTCCTCCCCCAAACAACAAAAAAACGAATTATTAGAATATCTAATTATATCAGCTTTTCCCCTTGTGGTAAAGAGATAGAACACAGAACGCTAGCTTACAGCTTTTCCAAAGCGGCATAGAGCATTTGTGGAGAGACCGGTTTGGTTAAATGGGCGTTCATTCCTGCTTCTATGGATTTTTCTACATCTTCATCAAAGGCGTTGGCTGTCATGGCAATAATCGGTATGGTTTTGGCATCGGGACGATCCAATTGACGAATTTTTTCTGTTGCAGTTAGTCCATCCATTACCGGCATCAAAATATCCATTAAGATTCCGTCGTAGTAGTTTGGTGAAGAGGCACTGAATCGTTCTAGGCCAAGGGCACCGTTTTCTGCAACATCAAACAAAATTCCTTTTTTGGATAGCAAGCGGCTAGTAATTTCGATATTCATGGGATGATCTTCACAAAGTAAGATTCTTTTCCCGGCCAAAGCGTTCTTTTTTTCCTCTGGGGTAGGCGGAGCCTCAATGCCTACTGGTGTAGAAGCTACCTTTAGGGCAAGGGTAAAGGTTGTGCCTTTTCCCAGTGTACTGGAAACGGTGATTGTTCCGTCCATAAGGTCCACTAGTCGTTTTACAATGGCAAGACCAAGGCCTGTGCCGGAGAGGGAGCCACCACGGTGGTCTTGAAGCTCCTGTGCAAAGGGTTCAAACATTTGCTCTTGAAATTCCTCGCTCATTCCGATGCCGTTATCTTCAACAACAATTTGAAGCTGTGCGGTGGTATCGCTTTGAGGAAGGATGTTTACGGTACAATTTACACGCCCTTGGTTGGGGGTGAACTTCGCCCCATTGGAAAGCAAATTAATGAAAATTTGTTTCACCCTAAGGATGTCCAACGAAAGGGTAAGGGGTACCTCCGGCTTAATCACCTTTAAGGAAAATTGAATTTCTTTTTCCTTCATTATTGGTGAAACAGCGGCAGAGACAGAGTGGAAAAGTGCATCGATATCTGTAGGCTCCACCTTCAACACTACCTTGGCGTTTTCTATTTTGGACATATCCAAAACATCGTTAATTAGTCCCAATAAATATTGTCCGGATAGATTAATTTTGGCCATATCTGAAAGCAGATCTTCTCGGGTGCTGCTTTTTTCAATCTGTGGGTCGGAAAAGGAGATAATGGCGTTCATTGGCGTACGCATATCATGACTAACCCGGGAAAGAAATTCGCTTTTGGCATTGTTGGCACTGTTTAAGGCTGCATTTTCTCTTCGGCTAAGGCGCCAGAAGAAAAACAGTAAAATAGACGAAACTACAATAAATACCAAGCATAATGAAACGATAATCGTTCGTAGAGGACTGGCTAGAATAAGTCCTTTTAGCCAAGAAACCTCTGTGACAGTAGTTACATCTGTATGGTAGGCATAGATATCATTATCGTTTAAATTGAGAATATAGCGATTCAAAATAGGCAGCAAGGTAGAAGCATTATCTCGAGATACGGAAATTTCCATATTTTTTTCTTGGTCGGTAAGGGGAACCATGTTCAGGTTAACAAAGCTTTTATGGGCATAGTATTCCAGAGAATATTGGTTTCCACAGCCTACATCAGCCTTCCCTCTTACTACAGCAGAAATAC
>JAVWKI010000081.1:0-1906 GCA_036638575.1 Anaerovoracaceae bacterium
TGGAGGGGATTTTGCTGGCGGCTACCCTGGGTTTTGATCTACATCGAGAAACCTATGAAGGCATGTGTGCCTCTGCCAGAGCGTTAGATTTGGTGGAAGGGACACTGCGGCGAGAGGTTTTTTGTGAAATTCTTATTGCACCCCATGGGGGCAAGGGGATGAGAATGCTTGCCGGTGCGGACTTAATGCCTGCAATTATCGGGGAACTGGCCATGAAGCTCAACCGTAGACAGAGAGAACAATTTTCTTCTCTTTGTGACAATATAGACAAAACTAAACCGGTGCTCAGCCGTAGATTGGGCCTGTTTTATACTGCCTTTGAAGGTAAAAAAGGTGAGGCGGCAATGGCGCATTTAGGCTATGAGGCTGAACTGGAGCAGCATATTTTAGACGGCCTAAGGCTAATGGACAAGCTCCATTTTTTGCGTACGCCCCTTGAGCTAAAGGATTTCCTAGCAAAGGTCGGCAGGGAACGATACGATTATCTAGATAACCTAGCCAAGGCGCAGCGAATGGTCTATGATACGTCAGAAATGAAGATTTTGGCAAGAAAGGCCTATATGGAACAGCTTCTTGCCAGCAGAGAACCGATATTTGTATCGGATCTTTGTGTAGATAAACAAACTTTGCTAAGGGAAGGCCTTCCTGAGGAAGAGGTGGAAAAAATTCTGTTGATGCTTACGGATATTGTCCATCGAAAACCTAAGGAAAATACAGAAGTAGCATTGATTAACTATGCAAAAAAACTTTCAAAAAACAAGTTTTTTGCGAAAACAAGAAAGGTAAAGTGGCTGAGGTAGGCATGGATGATAGAGATTCAAGGCAGTATTGAGGAACTGATTTTTTACAACGAAGACAACGGATATACCATTGCGGTAATGGAAACTGAGGAAGATCGGCTTACTGTCGTGGGATATCTTCCTTCTTGCCATGAAGGGAGATCTTATTTGCTGCGAGGAGATTTTATTGTACATCCTCGGTACGGAGAGCAGTTTTCCTTTAAAGAAAGTGAAGAGGTGATGCCTTCCACAGAGGAAGGTATTGCCGGTTTTTTGTCTTCGGGAATTTTGAAGGGAATCGGCCCCAAAGCAGCCAGGGCCATTGTGAAGCGATTTGGCGAGGAAACCTTTGCCATCATAGAAGAAACGCCGGAGCGATTGACCGAGGTTAGCGGAATCGGAGAGAAAAAGGCAGAGGCAATTTCTTTGGCCTTCCGGGCCCATAGAGAGTTTGCAGAAATCAGTCTGTCTCTTCAAAAATACGATATTAGCAGTGATTATGCACTGAAGCTATACAAGGTTTATGGTGGGGATACGGTGAAGCTGATTGAGGCAAATCCTTACCGCTTGGTGGACGATCTCTTTGGGGTTGGATTCAAAAAAGCGGATAAAATCGCGGAAAAAATAGGGGTGGAAAAGGAAGATAAGGACCGAATCAAAAGTGGTGCCAAGTATACCTTGAACTATTTTCTAAAAGAAGGCCATACCTTCTTGCCGCGAAAGGAGCTTTGTGAAAAAACCGGAGAGCTTTTGGAGGTGGAATCCTTATTGGTTGATGAGGCACTGGTGGAGATGACCATTGAGGGGGCGGTGCAGATTGAGAATTTAGAAGGTAGAGATGTTGTTTTTCTGATGATTTATTTTCTGGCAGAGCAATATGTAACCAAAGCGCTGATGACCTTGAGCAATGCGGAGAGAAAGCCGATAAACGGTCAAATTGACAGCTTGATTTCTTTGACGGAAAAAGAGGCGGGGATTTCCTTTAGCGAAGAGCAAAAGCATGCGGTGAAAACCTCCTTGATCAGCGGCGTGTCGGTGATTACCGGCGGACCGGGAACGGGAAAAACGACCATCATCAATGGGATCATTAAGATTCTGGAGGGAAATGGATTTAAGACCGCGGTGGC
>JAVWKI010000081.1:1916-7478 GCA_036638575.1 Anaerovoracaceae bacterium
AAAGAGAATTACGGAAACCACCGGACACTATGCATCCACCATTCACCGGCTGCTAGAGTACTATTTTTCTGAAGAGATGGGCATGATGCGATTTGGCAAAAACGAAGAAGAAAAATTAGATTACGAAGCGATCATTGTGGACGAGGCGTCAATGATTGATCTGCTGTTAATGGAGGGCCTGCTCAAGGCCATTAAACCGGGAACACGGTTGATTTTGGTTGGAGATGCGGATCAGCTACCTTCAGTTGGTGCGGGGAATGTTCTTTCGGATATTTTGGAAAGCGAATACATTTATTCGGTAAAGCTACGGGAGATTTTTAGACAAGCGGCAGAGAGCTTGATTGTGGTTAATGCCCATCGAATCAACAAGGGAGAATACCCTCACTGGAATGAAAACGGAAAGGACTTTTTCCTTGTGCGTCGAGGCAATGAAAAGGACATGGTTGCCACCCTCCTTGACCTTTGTGTGAAGCGGCTTCCCGGGCATTATCAGGACTGTGACAGCATGCAAGATATTCAGGTGCTTACTCCGGTGAGAAAGGGGCTTTTGGGCACCCATAACTTAAATAAGGAGCTGCAAAACGTGTTAAATCCTCCCCATCCGGATCTTCCGGAAAAAACCTTTGGAGATAAGGTGTTCCGCCAAGGGGACAAGGTGATGCAAATTAAAAACAACTATAACCTAAAGTGGAAAAAAGCTGGAGAGTTTACAGAAGGTGAAGGGGTATTTAACGGGGACGTGGGCTTCATTCATAAAATAGACACGGAGTTTAATGAAATTATTGTAATTTTTGATGAAGACAAGTATGTGACCTATGAAACCGCACAGCTAGAAGAATTAGAGCCGGCCTATGCGGTTACGGTGCATAAGTCTCAGGGCAGTGAGTTTCCCATTGTGGTGATGCCGATTTCTTGGTTCCCGCCTATGTTGGCAACGCGGAATTTGCTCTATACGGCGGTAACCCGAGGAAAGCAAGCGGTGGTTCTTGTGGGCTCTGAAAACAAGGTTTGTGCCATGGTGGACAACAATCGAATTACGGGGCGGTATTCGGGGCTAAAAGAACGGCTCAGGCGGTTGCTATGAGGTGGAAGGTCATAGGAAGAAAATTGATGGAAGGGATATTTCCTCCTTCCATATATTGTATCGCTTGCGGCAGTGTCATTGACAAGACGAGGCATTATGCCCTTTGTGATGCTTGTATAGAAAAATTCCACTGGGTAAGGGAAAGCACTTGCGAAAAATGCGGGAAACGTCTTAATGTTGAATATCAGCATACTTTATGCTATGATTGTAGAGACTTAATTCATGATTTTGATCAAGGATATACTTGCACCCAATATGGACTTTATGAGCGGGTGGTGATGATGGATTACAAATATAGTGATAAATCCTACATTGGCAAAATTCTAGGAGATATTCTTGCAGATAGAATGGAGGGAGAACCACTGAATATTGATTTGGTGATACCGGTTCCCATTCATAAGAGCAGAGGTAAATCTCGAGGATATAATCAAGCGGAGCTTATGGCAAAGAAATTTGTCCAAAGGAGAGGGGTTCCCTTAGATACAAGGCTACTGGTCAGAACAAGGAAGACCGCTGCCATGAAAGGCCTTGGTGCAGGAGAGAGAAAAGAAAACGTAAAAGATGCTTTCAGTGTGATTTCAGCAGGGACACATAAACTTAAGGACAAGGAAATCTTACTGATTGATGACATATATACAACAGGAAGCACGGTGGATAGCTGTGCAAGGATCCTGAAGGAAGCCGGAGCAAAAAAAGTCAATGTACTGACCTTTGCAGCCGGAGGGAATGTTATCCCAAAAGAATGAGTATAACAACCGTTTAGGTCTGTGGTTGAAAAGCCAGGCCAGCTACGGGCAAAAGGCTCCACGTAAGCCGTACGCAAAGCGGCGGTGATCATGGCGTAGTTTAGAAGTAAGTCCTCCGAAAAATTCGGGTCAAGGCAAGTGTGGGGGCAAAAACCAGGTCAGCTAAACGGTTGTTGTATTATAGAAGAAAAATTGTTATAATTAGATAACTAATAATAGTACAAAGGAGGTCGCAGAAATGAAAGTAATAATTACAAGCAAAAATGTTAATGCAAGTGACCATTTAAAGGACACAATCAAAAAGAAATTGGGGAAATTAGGCAAATATTTCTCAGATGATATTGGTGTGAATATCATGTTGTCCGAAGAAAAAAACAAAAAGAAAATAGAAGCAACCATTAAAGTTAAAGGCATGATTTTCAGAGCTGAAGACAAGGCGGATGAATTTTATGACGGAATTGACAACGTTGTAGAAAAGCTTTCTTCTCAGATGTCAAGATTCAAAACAAAGCTACAAAAGAAGCACAAGGATACAAAAGAACTTGTCTTTGCAGATTGGCCGGAATCCGATGAAATTGAAGAAATTAATGTGATCAGAAATAAGCGGTTTGAGCTTGAGCCGATGACTGTGGATGAAGCGGTTCTTCAGATGGAAATGCTAGAACACAACTTCTTTGTTTTCCTCAACATGGAAACAGATAGCGTAAATGTTGTCTACAAGAGAAATGAAAAAGATTATGGGCTGCTGGAAACAACCTATTAGAAAGTAATATAGGAGCAACATGCAACAGTTTATTAGTAATTTAGTGTCGGGCGTCGGTTTTACCGACGTCATCGACATTTTAATCGTGGCGTTCGTCGTCTATAAAATATTAGGCTTTATCAGAGAGAGTAGGGCCGAACAACTGGTAAAAGGGCTGATTCTTTTAGTCGTTGCAACATTTTTATCGGATATTTTCCATTTGTATACGTTAAATTGGATATTAAAGGCAACCATGACCCTGGGGGTTGTTGCTTTGGTTATTTTATTTCAGCCAGAACTTCGCAGAGGACTAGAACAGATGGGGCGAAGTAAGATTATTCAACCTTCCTTTGGTCAGATGGACAAGGGGAAGGCCAAGTCGGTTACCGGAGAATTTGTTCGCGCAATAGAAGATCTTTCTGAGAAAAAAGTGGGTGTACTGCTGATTATTGAGCGGCAGACTTCCCTTACAGACATTTGTGAAACCGGAACCATTATTGATGCAGCAGTATCTACGGAGCTTATCGGAAACCTGTTTTATGAGGGATCTCCCCTTCATGACGGGGCGGTGATTGTTCGTGGAGATCGGCTTTATGCAGCGGGGTGCGTACTACCCCTAACAGAAAACAAAAGTCTTCCTAGCGAGCTTGGAACCAGGCATCGTGCGGGAATAGGAATCACGGAAAAATCCGATGCGTTGACGATTATCGTGTCAGAAGAAACCGGGATTATTTCTATGGCCAGAGATGGAAAATTAGAGCGATACCTAGACAAAAAAACCGTAGAAAAGGCATTGCTTGGAATATATTTAAATACAGACAAACCGGAAATATTGCCTAGAGTGAGGAAGGTGATCAGAAAAGTAGGGAGGCGCAAGGATGTTTAAAAATAACAAAATAAACATGGTGCTTTCTATTATTATTGCGATCTTTCTTTGGATTTATGTTGTAGGGCAAATTAATCCGGAAACAACCAAAAAAGTAGCCGGTGTTACGGTGAATTTTTTGAATGAAGAATTATTGGCCAATGAAGGCCTAGCCTTGGTTGATCCGGGAGATCTTGCCGTTACGGTAAGCATTAAAGGTACTCGGGCTGCGGTAAAAAAAGTCAATGCGGAAGATATTACGGTAACAGCGGACCTATCCGGCTTTGGAAAGGGCAAAAACACCCTAGCCTTGCAGGTTGAGGTTCCAAACGATATCCAGCTGATGAAGGTAGACCCAGAAAACATTACGGTTGTGGTAGAGGATAGTGTCACCGTTGAGAAAAAAATCCAAGTGGTTACAGAGGGGACCCTCAAGGAGGGTTCGGAAGTAGGAAACTTGAAGCTCAGCACGGAAACTGTAGAGGTAACCGGAGCAAAATCCAGCGTAGCGAAGGTGGATCATGTGAAGGCTACCGTAAAGACCGAGGACATTCGACAAGAAAATACCAAGCTTCCCTCTCGTCTTGTGGCAGTGGACAAAGAGGGGAAGGAAATTCATCATCTAAGCCTATCTAAGGGAACAGTGAATATTACGGCGTCCCTACTTGCCACCAAAATGGTTTCTCTCAATGCCACAACTACCGGTGAAGTATCATCGACGGTACAGCTAGAGTCCTTGGAGGTTCCAGACAAAATCACCATAAAAGGACCGGAAAATCTAATCAAAACCATAGAGAAGATAACAGCAAAACCTACGGACATCAGTGGAATTAAAGAGACAACAACGGTTCCGCTTAGTTTGGAATTGCCTGAAGGAATAGAATTAGCGGAAAAAAATAAAAATATTGGCGTAAAGGTGGTCATTAAGGATTTGGCAACTGCTACCCTAGAGTTTACTGGGGATACTATTGCCACAAAGAATTTGGCTGCCGGACAAACGGCAAAAATCAATACGGCCAAAATAGGGGCGCAGGTCAAGGGCAAGGATAGTGTTCTTGCCGGACTTACGGCTGCAGATATTCAGGCCTATGTGGATCTAAGCGGGCTAGCTGCTGGGACCCATAGTGTGAAGGTTTTGGCCAGCTATAGTAAAGCAATAAGCAATATCGGGTTTACCCCCGAAGTCGTTGAAGTGATAATAAGTGAGGAATAAAGAGAATGGGAAGATTATTTGGAACAGATGGTGTTAGAGGCGTAGCCAATGCAGAGCTTACGCCGGAACTCGCCTTTAATTTAGGAAAAGCGGGTGCCCATGTGCTCAGCAAGGAAAAAGAAAATCCGGTGATTTTAATCGGAGCAGATACCAGAATTTCTGGTGACATGCTGGAAAGCGCACTAGCAGCAGGAATTTTGGCAGTAGGTGGAAGTGTGGTTAAGGTAGGAATATTGCCTACGCCAGCCATTGCCTATTTGGTGAAGTACTATAACGCAGATGCGGGAGTTGTGATTTCTGCATCACACAATCCGTTTGAATACAACGGAATCAAATTTTTTAACGGCGAAGGCTTTAAGCTGGATGATGACATTGAAGATGCTATCGAAGACATTATTGTCCGAGATATTGATGTAAACAGTCATATTACCGGGGATAAGCTTGGTCGGTATCTTGAAGCAGAAGGCGCACTAGATCTATATGCAAAGTTTCTAGTTTCTTGTGCTGATGTGGATTTAACAGGAAAGAAAATTGCCTTGGACTGTGCAAACGGTGCAGCTTACCAGGTAGCAGAAAAAGTTTATCGTGAACTAGGGGCAGAAGTAATCGTTATTGGAAATCAGCCGAATGGAATGAACATCAATGACGGTTGTGGTTCTACTCACCCGGAAAAGCTTCAGGAATTGGTGGTCAAGGAAGGTGCCTTTATGGGTATGGCCTTTGACGGAGATGCAGATAGACTGATTGCCGTTGATGAACAAGGTAGAATTATAGATGGGGATAAGCTGATTTGTATTTGTGCAAAGATGCTGAAAGAAGAAGGACAGCTGGCAGAAGACAAGGTTACCGCAACGGTAATGAGCAATATCGGCTTCCATAAATGCATCGAAGAAATGGGTGCAACGGTAGATG
>JAVWKI010000082.1:0-7404 GCA_036638575.1 Anaerovoracaceae bacterium
AGCGAATTTTTCTCTTGCGACATGGAGAAATTCAGCAGCATGCCGGAAAAATTTATTTGGGGCAGACCGATGTCCCTCTTTCTTCGCAAGGCAAGGAGGATAGTCGCTTGTTGGCGGAGGAGCTGAAGCAAGAAGGGCTTTGTACAAAGCAAATTTATACAGGAGATCTAAAGCGGACGGTACAGACAGCAGAAATCGTGGCAAGTCTACTGGATATCGGCCAAATTATTCAACGACCGGCCCTAAGGGAAATGGCCCTTGGTGCGTGGGACGGCAAGCCTATTGAAGAAATTAAAGCCCTTTACCCGGAAGAATATAAAAAGCGAGGAGAAAATTTATTCACCTACAAGCCGGATCATCACTGGGAAAGCTTTTTTGATTTGCAATATCGGGTAGTGAAGGCATTGAAGGGAATCTTGGAGGAAGTAACGCTTCAGGGAGAAACCGACATTGTCATCGTGGCCCACAAAGGGGTATTGCGGGTAATCGAAAATAATTTGGATGGAAAAAGTGTTGAATTTCCATGGGAAACCATACAACCGGCAAAGTATCGTTGCAAAAGCTATTGACAAAAATACACAAAGAGATCTATAATGGCCATATCGTTATTCTAATAAAAAAATAACGACTTCGATTTCAGACAACATCCATACAGAATATAAAAGCATATTTCCTCTGCGGCCGGCTACCAACGTTCGCAGAGGTGATGTGTGTGTAAAAGGAGACAAAATGAAAAAGATATTGGCAGTGTTGATGATCTTGGCGATGGTTTTTGCCTTTGCCGCATGCGGAGAGAAGGAGACAGCACAAAAAGAAACCATAACCATAGCCGCGGCGGCGAGCTTAGAGAAGGCCTTTACAGAAGAATTGATACCGGCCTTTAACAAGCAGAACCCCAATATAGAAATAAAAGGAACCTATGACGCCTCAGGGAAATTGCAAACGCAAATTGAAGAAGGGGCAGCTATCGACGTGTTTTTTTCTGCAGCAACAAAGCAGATGAATGCCTTAGTGGACAAGGACCTGGTGGCAAAGGAAAACGTTGTGGAGCTTTTAGAAAACAAAATTGTCCTAATTGAAGGGACACAGAGTAAGCTAGGTGCCAAGGCCTATCAAGATATCCTGAAGGCGGATACGGTTGCCATCGGCGATCCGGCCAGTGTTCCGGCAGGACAGTATGCCCAAGAATCCTTTGAAAAGCTAGGAATTTGGACAGAGCTACAAACCAAAAAAATCAGCTATGGAACCAACGTAACCGAAGTGCTGAACTGGGTTGCTGAGGGAAGCGCCCAGCTAGGGGTAACCTACAAGTCTGATGCCATGACCATGAAGGACAAGGTAAAGGTAATTGCAGAGGCACCGGCGGATAGCGTTTCTAAGTGCATCTATCCCATTAGTATTGTTAAGGGGACCAAACAGGAAGCTGCGGCGAAAACCTTTGTAAAGTTTTTACAATCCGATGAGGCCATGAAGATTTTTGAAAAATATGGGTTTCAATCAACAGTAAAGTAAGGGATAACGGGGATAGACAATAGGGAGAAAAATCATGGACTGGATGCCGATAATTATTTCCATAAAGACAGCAGGTGTCTCCATATTGATCACGTTTTTTTTAGGAATCTTTGCGGCCAGATGGGTGGCATTTATGCAGTCAGAGCGAGGGAAAATGATCATAGATGGAATTCTTACCTTGCCTCTGGTTTTGCCGCCCACTGTGGCAGGATTCCTTTTGCTGTTTATCTTTGGCGTCAAGCGACCAATTGGGGAATTTATTTTGGAGACCTTTGGCGTAACCATCGTATTTACTTGGTGGGCTACGGTCCTTGCAGCAGTGGTGATTTCCTTTCCGCTGATGTACCGTTCGGCACGAGGTGCCTTTGAGCAGGTGGACAAAAACCTTATCTACGCGGGCAGAACCCTATGTATGTCAGAAAGAAAAATCTTTTGGCGGGTGGTTATGCCTTCTGCGCTTCCCGGCGTTGCTGCCGGCGGGGTGCTAGCCTTTGCCAGAGGTCTTGGAGAATTTGGTGCAACCATTATGTTGGCAGGAAATATTGCAGGAGAAACAAGAACCTTACCAATGGCAATTTATTCCGATGTTGCCGGGGGAAATATGCGCGGAGCTTATGATTACGTGATTATTCTTTGTCTGTTTTCCTTCCTTGTGGTTTTGGCCCTGAACTATTTTTCCTTAAAGGGGAAGGGTGGAAAGAAACGGAGGATAGCAGGATGAGCTTACAGGTAGAAATTAAGCGAAGGCTGCCGGGGTTTTCCCTAGATGTTTCTGCAAGCACCCAAGGGGAATGCCTAGGGATATTGGGGGGATCCGGTTGCGGGAAAAGTATGACACTCAAGGCCATTGCAGGCATTGAGACACCGGACGAGGGCAGAATCGTGCTGAATGATCGGGTGTTTTTTGATTCAGAAAAAGGAATAAACCTTTCGCCACAGCAACGAAATATTGGCTATCTTTTTCAAAACTATGCCTTGTTTCCCAACATGACGGTAGCACAAAACATTGCCATCGGACCTTGCAAGGAACAAAAAAATATTGGGGAGCTGATTGAACTTTTAGCCTTAACGGGCCTTGAGCATCGCTATCCGGGGGAGCTTTCCGGAGGCCAGCAGCAACGGGTAGCACTGGCAAGAAGTATGGCCTATAAGCCGGATCTTTTGTTGCTGGATGAACCTTTTTCGGCCTTGGATGAATTTCTTAAGGGACAGCTAAGGCAGCAAGTGAAGCAGGTGCTAGACGGATATCCGGGGGAGGTTGTGCTGGTTAGCCATAACCGAGACGAAATTTATTTATTTTGCGATACCTTGGCGGTATTGAATCAGGGGAAAACCATCGTTACCGGAAAAACCAAGGAAATTTTTGCCCATCCACGGCAGGTGACTGCAGCAAAGCTTTCCGGGTGTAAAAATATTTTGCCAGTTGGCGTAGATTTACGTAGCAAGGACAGCCAGGTGCTGGTAAGGGACTTGGATCTTACCCTAAGGGTAAATGAAAATGTTTCTAAAACCATTACCCACATGGGGATTCGTGCACACCAGCTTGTGCCGGTTGTGAACTGGAAGCAAGGAGAAAACCTTCTTCGCTGCCACCCCCAAGAGATCATTGAAGATCTCTTTGAGGTAAATGTGCTGTTTAAGCCGGTAAAGGACAAAAAAACCTTGCTTTGGTGGAAGGTAAGTAAGGCTGTTTGGGAGAATGAATTAAAAGGGAAAATGCCGGAGGGATTCTATCTTCCCCCGGAACAGATTATGCTTTTGGAGGGAGAAGAACATGAAGCAGATTAATACAGTAGAGGCAGTAGGACACGTACTATGTCATGATTTGACACAAATTATTCCAGGGGAGACCAAGGATGCGGCCTTCCGAAAGGGCCATGTTGTAACGGCGGAAGATATTCCCGTACTACTTTCTATGGGCAAGGAGCATCTTTATGTTTGGGAAAACGATGAAAACTATTATCATGAGGATGAGGCGGCTTCTATTCTTTCTCGATTTTGTTTGGGCAAAAACATTACAAGAAATGAAGCAAAAGAAGGGAAGATAGAACTTTTTGCTGAAAAAGCAGGGCTGCTGAGAATAGATGTGGAGCGGGTTAATCAGCTAAATGCATTGGATGAAATCATGGTGGCAACCAGAAAAGATAATTTCCCGGTAAAAAAAGGGGAAAAGCTTGCAGGCACAAGGGTGATTCCTTTGGTGATAAAAAAGGAAAAGCTAGAAGAGGCGGCCAAGGTGGTGGGCGAGAAACCGTTGCTGGATATTTCCCCCTTTGTTCATAAAAAAGTTGGAATTATTGTTACCGGAAGTGAGGTTTTCCAAGGTAGGATCAAGGATCAATTTGGCCCTGCACTGGAAAGAAAGCTGGCTGATTTTGATGTGGAGCTTTTGGGTAAGACGATTATTGGCGATGATCCTTGGGCCATATCGGCAGAAATTAACCGTTATTTGGACTTAGGGGCAGAGATGATTCTTTGTACCGGCGGAATGAGTGTGGATCCTGATGATACTACGCCCACAGCCATTAAGAATACCGGGGCAAATATTATTACCTATGGGGCTCCGGTGCTCCCTGGTGCAATGTTTCTTTTGGCCTATACCCACTCCGGCGTACCCATTATGGGACTGCCCGGCTGTGTAATGTATTCTAGAAGAACGATTTTTGATTTGGTTTTACCAAAAATTATGGCAGATGAGGTGCTTTCCAAAGAGGACCTTAGTCGCTTAGGTGTAGGGGGACTGTGCCTAGACTGTGAGGTCTGTATTTTCCCTAATTGCGGATTTGGAAGATAAACGATAAGGAGAAACCATGACGGTTGGAGCAATTATCCTGGCAGCAGGAAGTGATCATATTGCAAAGGAATTTAAGCCTTTGCTTAAGGTAGGAAATCAAACATTGATTCAGCGGGAGGTAAGCAGCCTTCGTGAAGCGGGGATCTCCCCCATTGTGGTGGTTACCGGATATATGAAAGAGGACCTTGAAAAACATTTGGTCCATCGAAATGTAACCTTTGTGCACAATGCGGATTATGAGCATTCCCAAATGCTGGATTCAATTAAATTGGGGCTAAAGGCGCTGATGGGAACGTGCCATCGTGCCTTGCTGATCCCGGCGGACATGCCCATGTTTTCGGTGCATACCCTAAATACGGTGGCGGGGACTACGGGAGATGTGGTCATTCCTGCACATAAGGGGATTCCCGGGCATCCGGTGTTGGTCAATTTAGGCATTGCAGAAAAAATTATCAAGTACAAAGGGGAAAAAGGCCTGCGTGGTGCCATGGGGGAAGGTAGATTAAAGGTAGTGCAAACAGAGGTCAACGATCCGGGGATCTTAATTGAAGCCAATACCAAAAAGGATCACCACGATATTATTGACTATGAGCGAGATCGATTAATGGCGACACCGGTTTACACGCAGATTGAGCCGGTGATCTGTCGGAATAAACCCTTCCTAAATCGAGAAACCGTTGAATTTTTAAAGGAAATTGAGCTTTGCGGCTCCATGAACGCGGCTTGCAAAAAAATGAAAATTGCCTACAGCCGGGGATGGACAATGGTCAATACTGCAGAAACACAAAGCGGAATCTTTTTTCTTTCTCGCAAAACGGGAGGCTCCGGAGGAGGCAGCTCTGCACTTACACCAGAGGGCAAGGCCTATATGGATAAGTTTGAACAGCTATCCTTGGAGCTGGAAATTGCAGCAGGAGAGATTTTTCGGCGCATTTTTCCATCAGAAGAAAAACAGAAATAGAGAAAAACAAACAGGCAAGCGGGTTTTTGCCTGTTATTTTTTGGGTGAAAAGTGGTATAATCTCTCCATAAGGAGGTTGAACAAGGTGAAGAACAGATATAACAGAAATATGAAGACCATCAGTGCTGAGGAAAATCAACGGCTGAAGGAGTTAAAGGTTTGCGTCGTGGGCTGTGGAGGCCTAGGCGGCTATATTATTGAAATGCTCGGAAGACTGGGCATTGGAGAGATGACGGTTATTGACGGAGATGTTTTTGATGAAACCAATTTAAATCGGCAGATTTTATCGACAGAAAAAAACATCGGAAAGAGTAAGGCAATAGCGGCAAAAGAGAGAATGGCGGAGGTGAACGGAGAAGTCAAGGTAACCGCCCATGAAGCGTTTTTGAAAGAGGAAAACAGCAAGGCGCTTATTGCAGGCCACCACATGGTCTTTGATGCCCTAGACAATATGGGCTCGCGGAGAATTTTGGAGCGAAGCTGTGAAGAGGAAGGGATCCCGATGATTCATGGGGCCATCGCCGGTTGGTTTGGTCAACTGACCGTTATCTTCCCCGGAGATAGAATTTTTGAAAAAATTTATCCCGAAGGCTTGAATAAGGGAGAAGAAGTAGGCTGGGGAAACCCTGCTTATACCCCGGCAGTAATTGCCGCAATGGAGGTCGCAGAAGGGGTAAAGGTGCTCCTAGATCGAGAAAATACCTTGCGGGGAAAACTGCTGACCATCGATTTGCTCACCCATGAATATGAAGTAATGGAGCTATAATATGCGTGTAATTATGATCAAAGGCTATACCAAAACCGGCAAAACCACCACGGTTTGTGCGGTGATCAAGGAGCTTGTTCGTCGCGGTTACACCGTAGGAACCGTGAAGGATATTCATTTTGAGGGCTTTGTTATGGATAAACCCGGAACGGATACCCATAAACATCGGCTGGCAGGAGCGACCACAGTGACCGCCAGATCGGAAAACGAAACGGCAGTGTTATACGATCATGCCCCGGAAATTGCTACAATTTTGGCCCACTACCATGAAGATTTTGTGGTGCTGGAAGGAGACAGCGGAGCAGATTGTCCCAACATTGTTACCGGCAAGACGGTGGACGACTTAGAAAAGAGAAGAGACAAAAATACCATTGGATTTTCCGGTGTGATTGCAGAAGAATTTGCAGCACAGAATCGGCAAACCTATAGCGGTTTACCGGTAATTAACGGAAGAACACAGGTGGAAGCATTAGTAGATTTAATTGAAAGGAGTACCAAATGAAAGACGCAAAAGATCAGGAAATCACCCTATACTTTGGAGAAGAAGAGGTGCCCATGGTTCCCTTTGTGGAGGACATCATCAAAGGCGCAGTGACCGGCATGGCAGAGGCACTGAAAGGCTATGAAAAAGGGGTTGAAATTACAATTAAAATCAAATAATTGCCTATTTTTTAATTGCTAAATACAAAAAGTGGACAAAAGCTGTAAAACCATAAGTTTTAGTTGTATTCACCGTGAACAAGTGATATCACTTTAGTGTAAATTATAGGTCGTTTTTAAAAAATCTAATAATGTAGGAGGTAAATCATGTTACAAACAATGCAAAATAGTCTAATGAAAAAGAAGAACAAAAAGGGCTTTACCCTGGTAGAGGTTATCGTGGTACTGGTAATCCTGGCAATTTTGGCAGCGATTCTGGTTCCAACCATGATCGGCTACATCAACAAGGCAGAGAAGAAGAGTGTAATCGTAGAGGCGAGAGCGGTATTGCTAGCATCACAGACTGTGGTTTCGGAGAATTATAAGACAACGGCAACCGGGACTGCGGGAGCTGTAAATGAGACCTTGGTAAAGGAAATAGAAGGATTAGCAGAGGTGACTACCGGTAGTGTTAAGAATCTTAAAGTGGATACTAACGGGGCAGTTGACTCCTTTACCTATGAAGGAACGAAGTACAAGGTAGACTATACGAAGGCTGACAAATTTAAAGAGCCAATAAAAAAATAACCGGAAACCCATCAAGCTACCGGCAACCAAACAATTAAACATGAACGAAAAAAGAAAACACGCGGCCACACTGCGTGTTTTCTTTTTTCTGTCAACCAAAAATGAAAATGTCCCAAAATTTTCAAAACATTAGCACCGATTTTT
>JAVWKI010000083.1:0-7335 GCA_036638575.1 Anaerovoracaceae bacterium
TACAAATTATCGTTGACGATGCCACTGTTATAGTAACATTCCTCAATGATGGATTCACTGTTGACTGCAGAGGCAATAGCCTTTCTCACCTCCGGCTTTTTTAAGGACTCGCGGTAAAAATTAAATCCAAGAAACTCCACTTCATTCATTGGAAAGTTTTCAATTTTAATGGACTTGTTTCTAATCTCCGTCTCTCTATCCATGGCTTTGGAAATCATCAGAGAAATTCCACTGGTTTCCAGTAACTTATAGGCGTTTTCCTTGCCCGGCATAACCTCAAAGGTTAGGGTGTTGATGGCCTTTTCCCCATGATAGTTTTCGTTAGGCGCAAGGACCAGCTTATCGGTTGCATTATAGCTGTCGCACTTATATTGGCCTGACCCCATAGGAATAAACGCCCCATCTCCCTTAATGGCCTCTGCCGTACTTTTAAATCCATGCTCAGGGATAATTGGAAAGGTCAACATATCGATGGCCATGTTGTTTTTTTCATAGAAGAAAATGGTCACCTGATTTCCACTTGCGTTTACATAGTCGATTTTGGAAACCGTACTATTGTATTGGCAAGCCTCTCCTGCCTTTTTATAGGCGTTGATGGTAAACGCCACATCCTCACCGGTCAAGGCCTCTCCGTCTTGCCAGGTGGTTTCAATTAAATCTATGGTTAGGGATTTCTCACCGGCATTAAAGCTGTAATTCTTGGCTAGGCTTCCCTTTGGCACCATATGCTCATCTAAGATAAATAAAGAATCATATACTAGCTTGGAGATAAAATAGGTATCCTCATCTATGGTAGCCGCCGGGTTTAGTGTTCGCACCGGGGACATAGGTAGAATCACCGAATTTACGGTTTTGTATTCCTTTTTTTCCTTGTTTTTCTTCAAAATATTGCCGTCACATGAAACAAAGGCCAAAGCCATCATGAGAACCAGCACAACAGAAATTATTTTTTTAGTCATATTTTTCTAACTGCTCCCTTACCTGTCTTAGGAGCTCCTCCTTACTTCCCGAATTATCCATCACAATATCCGATTTTCTTTTTTTCTCATCCTCGTCCATTTGTGTTCTAATTCTGTCAAGAACCGCAGCCGCAGGGATTCCGTCTCTTTTTGCCACTCGAGAAACCCGTTCTTCTTCCGGAGTAAACACCATCCATACTTCATCTACCCAGCGGTCTATTCCGCCCTCAAAAAGTAAGGGGGCATCCACAAAGACCAATGCTTTCCCTTCTTTGTTCACTAGATAGGCCTCCTCAGCTTCCTTGAGCCGCTGCTGAATAATTTGGCAGATTTCTCCCATCATAATTTCATCTAGGCGTTTTTTGTTCTCCTGGTCAGAAAATGCTTTTTCCGCTAATTTCTTTCGATCTAAGCTTCCATCTTGTTGAATAATCTCCTCCCCAAAAACTGTCTTTAGGGAAGAAAGAACCTTACTTCCCGGCAGAACAATTTCTCTGGCAATTAGATCTGCATCAATCACCTTATAGCCCTTTTTTCGTAGCTCCCCAGAGACGGTAGATTTTCCACTACCGATCCCTCCTGTCAATCCAATTTTTTTCATCATTTATTTCAGCTGATACCAGTTTTCTCCTTCATTTAAATCTACCGCAAGCTTTACCTTTAGTTCCATAGCACTTTCCATGGCTTTGGTCAGCAGCGCCTTCACTTCCTCTTCTTCATCTCTATGGGTCTCAATAATTAGTTCGTCGTGAACTTGCAAAATCAGTCTGGAACGATATCCCGCTAGGGCATGGTGAATTTTTACCATGGCAATTTTGATAATGTCTGCAGCACTACCTTGAATCGGGCTGTTCATTGCCAGCCGCTCGCCTACCTGTCGAACCATATAGTTGGATGCGGTAATTTCATTGATTCTTCGCTTTCTTCCCATAATTGTGGTAACGAAGCCTTGTTCCTTACAAAGACGAACCTGCTCATCCATAAAGGCCTTCACCGCCTCATGCTTAGAAAAATAGTTCTTGATGTACGCATCTGCCTCTTTTCTTGTAATGGATAGCTCTGTACTCAGACCAAAGGCGCTCATGCCGTAAATCACACCAAAGTTTACTGCCTTGGCCCTGCTTCTTTGCAACGGAGTAATCTCCCCTTCCGGAATGCCCAGCACTCTTGCTGCCGTGGCCCGGTGAATGTCCTCCCCTTGGTTAAAGGCTTCAATCAGCAGCGGATCTCCACTCATGTGCGCAAGAACGCGCAGTTCAATTTGAGAATAGTCCGCGCCCATAAGCAGGTATTCTGAGGAAGAAGGCACAAAGGCCTTTCTGATCTTTCGTCCTAGCTCCTGACGAATAGGAATGTTTTGCAGGTTGGGATCAGAGCTGCTGATCCTTCCCGTAGTGGTAATGGTCTGATTGTAGTGGGCATGAATTTTTCCATCACTGTTAATCAAAGGAATTAGTCCATCAATATAAGTGCCGGTAAGCTTTGTTAAGGTTCTGTACTCTAAAATCAGCGGAACAATAGGATGCTCTTCCTTGATTTTTTCCAAAACCTCCGCACCGGTAGAATATCCTCTTTTGGTTTTCTTCCCTGCCGTAAGCCCCAGCTTCTCAAACAAAATCGGTCCTAGCTGTGTAGGAGATTTAATATTAAAGGTTTCCCCTGCAAGCTGGTGAATTTCTTCGGTCAACCTATCCACTCTCTGGTGGATCCCCTTTCCGATTTCTTCTAATTCTCGCTTATCTACAGCAAATCCCATATACTCCATGTAGGCCATGACCAAAATCAGCGGTAACTCCACCGTGTAAAATACCGTTTCTAATTCTTCTTCCTTTAGCCTAGCTTCTTGCACAGCAGCAATGCTTCCCACCGCCATACACCAGTTCAATCCATATTCGCTGTACTTCCCGGTAAAGTCGGTAAACAACTCCATCTGTTCATTGCCAGCCAAAATCTCTGCTTCCGCTTCGATTTCCCTATGGAAATATTCCTGGAACAAGGCACCCAAATCGTAGCTGCTCCTCCCTGCATCCAAAACATATTCCCCAATGGCCGTATCAAAAGCCGTATCCAGTTCCTCTAGCCCTTCATGCATTAGCTGATAATAGTCTTTTTTCAGTTCATGCCCCATGAGCTTAGGTCTATGCTCCTTCATCTGCTGAACAAAAGTCGACAAAACTCCTTCTGCCCCAGTGTTCAGGTAAAAATATTCTCGTTCACAAAGTAGGGCCACTCCATAAATTTGCGGTCTTGCCTTGTGATTGTCATCTCCAAATACCTTCATGACCAAAGGAGCTTCTCCGCCAATTGCATCAAGCAGTGCCTGAGGAAAGGCTGCCGATTGCACAAGGCTTTGGTTGATTTCTTCCTCAACAATCCGATTTACCGCTGCCTCTGCTCTACCTTGCACTTCTCCCTGTGCTTCCTCAGCAGCTACCCCCTGGCTTCCACTTCCCTTTAGTTTTTTCAAAAAACGATTAAACTCTAGCTTAACATAGTGATCCACCAAGGCATCGTGATCCGGCTCTCTCCATCGATAGGACTCAAAGTCTATCTCAAGAGGAACCCCGGTATGAATGGTCGCAAGACGTTTACTCATCACGGCTAGCTGCGCATTTTCTTCTACGGTTGTCTTTAGTTTTCCCTTTAGCTGTTCTGTATTCTCCAAAAGGCCTTCTACGCTGCCATATTCTAAGATCAGCTTCTGTGCCGTCTTCGGGCCTACTCCCGGAAGCCCAGGAATATTGTCTGATGGATCGCCCATCAACCCCTTATAATCAATAAATTGCGTCGGTGTAAAGCCATATTCTTCAATCATTTGATCTTCATCATAGAGAGCAAATTCAGAAATCCCTTTTTTGGTAATCATCACCTTGGTGATTTTTGTCGCTAGCTGCAGCTCATCCTTATCTCCGGTAATAATCAGTGGTGCAAGCCCGGCCGCCTCTGCCTCTCTTGCCACCGTACCAATAATATCGTCTGCCTCAAAGCCTTCTTCTTCCAAAATTTTAATGTTCATGGCAACAAGAACATCTTTGATCAGCGGCATTTGCATGGCTAACTCAGTAGGCATGCTCTTTCTCCCCGCCTTGTACCCATCATACTCCTTGTGTCGAAAGGTCGGCGCCTTAAGATCAAACGCCACCGCAATATATCCTGCCGGATGTTCTTTTTTGATTTTATCCAACATATTAATAAAACCGTACACCCCCTGTGTGTACAGTCCATCCTTCGTAATCATGGGCTTTTGCATTGCATAATACGCCCGGTTAATCAAACTGTTTCCATCTATAATAATGATTCTTTTTTCCATAATTCACCTCGTCTTCTGATTTTATCAGAAATATATCCATAACTCAAGTTTAACACAAAATAGCCTTTTAATCTTCTGTATAAATGGTATAATTTTCTCTAAGAAAGAGAGGATTTTATGTACGATTATCACACACATACCAGTTTTTCCGATGATTGCGATTCTCCTATGGAAGAAATGATCCTAGGCGCCATCAAAAAAGGAATTAAAGAAATTGTAATTACCGACCATTTGGATCCGGAATATCCCGATCCTGAGTTTCCCTTTGTCATTGATTTTGACCAATACCTGGCCTCTATTGAACAGTGCCGGGAAAAATATGGTCAGCAGATCAAAATTCTCCAAGGCATAGAACTGGGAATTCAGCACGGAAAGGCAACTGAGGAATGCAACGCTGTTGCTTCAAGTATTCCTTTTGATTTTATCATCGGTTCCTTCCACTGCTTCAATGGAATGGACTTGTTCACCACAAATTATAAGGCCATGGAACAGGAAAAAATTCTTCCTGCCTATTACGAATATATGTATCGTTGCCTAAAGGAATTTAACCAATATGATGTCCTTGGACACTTTAATGTTATCGATCGTTATCTCTATTTCAAGCCGGACTATCAAAACGCAATGGAGATCATTGAAGCCATATTGCAGCACATTATTGCTCAGGGCAAAGGAATAGAGGTCAATACCTCTAGCTATCGCTACGGCATGGGAGAGCGAACCACGCCATCTAGAGAGATTCTAACCCTTTACAAGGACCTTGGCGGAGAAATTTTGACCATTGGCTCAGATGCCCATCGCCCCATGGATTTGGCTTACGGCCTAGACCGCGCTGCTGCCCTAGCAAAATCCTGCGGCTTTAAGTATTTTACTACCTTTGAACAACGCAAGCCAACCATGCTGCCCCTATAGCGACATTTGCTACAAAAGTTGCTTATGGCCGCTTCGATGTGGTTTTCAACATACCTTTGTTGAGCAAGCACCCATAAAAAAGAAAAGGTCCCACCTAGCCATTGAGGCTAAGTGGAGACCTTTTTTGTTTCTCTTTGTGTTTAACGATAGGAAAGTAGATCTTCTACCGTTTTTCTCTTTGGTGCCTTAGGTGCTTCTGACGGATATCCAAGGGGAATCATCGCCGCTAGCTGTTGTCCTTCTGGGATTTCCACAACTTCTGCAACCTTTGCTTCATCAAAGATACCCATAATTACCGTTCCTAACCCCTGTTCATGGGCTGCAAGGCAAAAAGTTTGTGCGGCAATTCCTGCATCAAACATTTCCCAACCATCGCCCTTTGATGTGGTAAAGGATCCGTCACGTTCATAGCCTGATCTTTTTTTGATCATGGTTACCAGCACCAATGCCGGTGCTTTTTTTATGGCTACTGCATTGCTTTCAAAGCCCAAAACACAATCATTTGCGATAGTTTCAATTAGCTTTTGGTCTTCAATGACAATATATCTTGCAATTTGGGTGTTTTTCCAAGAAGGTGCAAAGGCTGCGGTTTCTACCACCTGCTCAATCACCTCACGCGGAACTTTTTTATCTTCAAAATTTCTTATGCTTCTTCGCTCTTTTATGCATGTTATTGCATCCATATTGGTTACATACGTCTCCGTTGAAAAAGTTGTAACTCAAATATATCACTTTTTCTGCTGATTGACAAGAAGGGCCATTGTTCCTTGGTGCCAAGCTATATGGAGCAATTCAAAAAGGCTACAACATTTTTGCTGTAGCCCTAAGGTTTAAATTAAACTAACTCTCTGGAAATTAGATCTTCATAAGACTGCCGTCTTACAATCAGTCTTTCGCTACCCTTGCTGGTCATCACCACCGGCAATAGAGGAATCTTATTGTAATTTGAAGACATGGAGTAACAATATGCTCCAGTAGAATAAACCGCCAAAAGGTCTCCTCTCTTTGGTGCACGTACCGTAACATCCTTAATCAAAATATCTCCGGATTCACAGCACTTGCCGCAAATGGTTACCGTCTCTTGTGCTTCTTCTTGTGTTGCCACAAAGCACTCATAGCCCGACTCATAAAGTGCCGGTCTAATGTTGTCGGTCATTCCCCCGTCAACAGAAACATACTTTCTCACCCCCGGAATCTCCTTGATGGTTCCTACGGTATACAGCGTAACCCCTGCGTTGGCCACAATGCTTCTGCCCGGTTCAATGACTACTGCAGGCATATCCAAAGAAAGCTGTGCAAACCCTTCCTTTATCTTTTCCATTACCGGTTCTAGGAAGTAAGCATAAGGCTTCTCGTCATCTGCCTCAGTATAGCGAATACCAAACCCGCCGCCAATATTTAGCTCCCTTGTCACAAATCCATACTTGTCTTTTAGCTTTCCGATTAATTCAAGCAGGATTCCTGTGGCCACAAGGTAAGAGTCATTTTCATGAAGCTGAGAACCCACATGGAAGTGTAGGCCCACAAGATCTACCCATTTAGAGTCAAGAACTGCTTCAAATACGCCATTAAATACACTTTCTTCTTGGGGAATGCCAAACTTAGAATCTACATTTCCTGTAGTGATGTATTGGTGAGTATGGCTGTCTACACCCGGTGTAATTCTCATCAACGCCTTAACCGGTTTATTTTTTTCCTTGCAAACGGACTCAATCAATGCAAGCTCATCGGTTCCATCAATAATGATTCTTCCCACACCGTAGTCAATGGCCATTTCTAACTCTTCCAAGGATTTGTTGTTTCCATTAAACTCAATTCTCTCCGCCGGGAACTCCGCCTTGATGGCAGTATATAATTCTCCCCCGGAAACAACGTCTAGACAAAGCCCTTCTCTCTCAATGATTTTACACATTGCTAAGGTTAAAAATGCCTTGCCGGCATATGCCGCTCTGGTGTTTTCATATTTATCCAAAAAATCTTGCGTAATTGCCTTACATTTTGCTACAATGCTATCCTCACTTAATACGAATAAGGGTGTTCCGTATTTTGCTGCCAATTCTCTTGCTGGATGTCCGTCGATTATTAATTCATTTCCTCTTGTTTCAATCAAAGCATTTCTCCTCGTAATTCTTCTAAACTCTTGGTGGTCAGTAGGTA
>JAVWKI010000084.1:0-7305 GCA_036638575.1 Anaerovoracaceae bacterium
ATAAGTAAATTATAGAAACGGAGAAAGTGATGAAGAATTTAATTACCACCGTTGCTTGCTTGATTATTCTATTGGTGATTATGTTACAGTTTTCTGTTAACCAAGCAACCAATGCCCATTTAACCGCCGCGGATAAAGCCGTGGCGGGGTTCAATCAAGAAATTAGAATTGAGGGGGGAATATCGGAGGAGAAGCAAAGCGCATTGCAAGAAAAAATGGCAAAAATTTTAGGCTGTAAGGCAGAGGAGGTAAAGCTTACGGGTAAAGGGGAGGGAGGCGTTGTTCCCGGACCGGGAGAGGTACCTCGAGGTGAATTTATTTACTATACCCTGTCCATTCCTCTAAAGGATGTGATTGCTGCGGCAGAATTTTGGAATCTTGCGGACACAGAAAAGGACCAGAGGAAGACGTACAAGGAAGCTTGTGCAAGTGAATATATAGATCACACACAACAGTGGTAGAGAGGAGAAGGGATGAAAAATTTGATTATTACCATTTCTATTTTGGTTGTATCCTTAACCTTGCTCGCCTTTCAATCGGATATGCATCGTTATACGGGAGAATACAATCGGCTAGATACAGTGGGGAAGGAATTTAGTTCCTTCCTTGCCAATCATTACAGCAAGCCGGAGTACAAGCTGGGAAAATTTGATTTAGAAAAGGAAAAGCTTTCTGATGAAAGAATATTGGCGGCCTTTGATCAGATCACCAACGAAAATCAATATTGGAAAGGGGGCTATGGGGTTACCTATGATCGATATAGCTATGTGGACAATCATACACTGCAAAAGGATTGTTATCAATTTACCAAAAATTACACTACCGGTGCGGTTACCTCACCAAAGCAAATAGGGACAACGGAAACCTTTGATACTTCAGGGAAACCCTTGCGAGAGAAATATCCTAGAGTAGAAGTGAATGTTCAGGGGGTGCGGCCTGATTTTACCTTGAGTTTTTTGCGTAGTGCAGAAAATGCGGAGGGAAACAAAAATGCCAAAAGAACCGTCGGCTCAAAATCCTTAGAAGCAGTAGGGGGAGAGAAGCAGGAAAATTTCAATCATAAGGGCTATGAAAACCAACCGGTAAGTGAAAATTATTTTACCGCAAAGGTGGTGGTTGAGGATGAAGCCTTAACTGGAGTTCCTGAGGGAACCATTGTGGATGTTCAGGCCATTACTGACGGAGTTTTGGCTTCCGGGGAAAAAACAACCGCGGAGGACTATACCTATGGATGGTATGTGAACGGGAAGCCGTATAGCAGTGTAACAGGGAAGGACTTAGCGGTGGTTGTGAAAGAAAATACGGTCATTTATTGCAAAGTAACCCTAGGGCAAAAAACCTTGGAGACCAATACAATTGAAATAAAGCTTCGGCCAACAAAGATCGAAGAAGTGGATATTGGAGAAGATCGTGCAGTGGTTATGGGAGAGCAGGTCACCTTGACCGGACGGGTAAGCAAAGGCAGCTTGCCGATTACTTACCAGTGGTTTTATCAGGGACAACCCATTCAAAATGGGCTTTCTGCAAGCTATAGCTTTATGGGGGATATTTCTACTCCTGAAATGAAGTTTCGATGTGAAGCATCAAACGCTGCAGGAACAGTTTCTTCCAAAGAAATTACCATTACTGTAGTGAATGATGATAAGGCGGTGTTGTTTAACGATGGAAGCCTATATCTTTCCTGTCCTCAGGGAAAGCTTGATGGGTGGGAGAAGGAAGGCGTACATGGAGGGATTAAGAAAATTTATCCGGCCATAACCCAGGCAAACCCTTATCGCTTTGCAAATGAAGCAGAACAACCCTGGTCAGAAGAGCGAGAAGAAATTCTTCGTGTAGACAGCTGGAATGAAATTTTTCCGGAGGACATGAGCTACTGGTTTAAAAACTGTGAAAATTTAAAAGAGCTTGAGGGAGATAAGATTCGCTGTACCAACTTAACCAAGATGGTGAGCACCTTTGAAAATGCCGGAAGTAAGGCAGAGAACCTAGTGTATCGATTTTATCATGGATCAGCAAGCTCTCCTTGGGAAACCGGCAAGGTAAAGGAGATGACCGATGCCTTTAAGCGCTGTGGATATGGAGCCAAGGAGCTAAGGCTTATGGGCATAGGACAGTGGGATGTTTCCGGAACAGAGCAGTTTGAAGGAATGTTCGACCAATGTGGATATAAGGTAAAGGCGTTTCAATTGGATTTGTCTAGGTGGAATACCCAAAATGCTGTAACCTTTGACCATATGTTTAAAAATGCCGGAGCCTACAGCGAGCGGTTTGACTTGGGGGATTTATCTCATTGGAACACAAAAACAGTGACTAGCCTCAATAGTATGTTTGCCTTTTCCGGAGGCAAGGCAAAAACTTGGAGTGCAGGAGATTTTTCCGGTTGGAATACCGGAGCAGTAACCGATTTGCGCTATATGTTTGGCGCAGCGGCAGAGCAGGCAGATGTTCAGTTTGATTTATCTGCATGGGATGTAAGCAAGGTAACGACCATGGACAGCACGTTTTCTCACCTAGGAACAGAGGCAAAAAACTGGAGTATTGGCGATCTGTCCCAGTGGAATGTGGGTGCTGTGGAAAGCTTTACCAGTACCTTCTACTTTCTAGGAAAAAATGCAGAGCAGATCTCTCTAGGCAATTTAAAGGACTGGGATCTATCCTCGGCCACCGATACCAGTGGAATGTTTTATCGCTTTGGAGAAAATGCAAAGACAACCTTTATTGGGGATCTGTCTGCATGGAATGTATCTAATGTTCGACGTATGGATCACATGTTTCATAGCTTTGCTTACGGAAACACCGGAGTGGTAGATATTGGAAAACTAAATCGTTGGAACACAGAAAAAGTAATCAGTATGAGCAATATGTTTAATGAAGCCGGAAGCCATGGAAAACTTTTTGACATAGGGCGATTTCGTATCGGCAAAAATGTAAGCAATACAGAAAATCTCTTTAAAAATGCTTGGAGCCTTTCTGGTACGGTAATTTTTGATGGGCTTCCTGTGCAATATGCCAATTGTTTTTTGGCAACCTCCATTACTCCGGGAGCGGTAACCCTAGTTACGCCTACAGAAAACACAGCAGGAAAGATTTGGGGAATCTTCTCGGTAATTAATACAAAAGTTTCTTCGGAAGCAAAGGTACTGTTCAAGGAGGACATTTTGGAAACCCTAGGATATGCGCCAAGCTATAAGCAAGGGGTAATGAAGGAAACAACAAGCTTCTATTTAGACCCTTCTTGGTATAGTGCCAAAGGGGGAAGCTTTGATGCAGGAGATACCTTTATGGTTTATCGCAAGATGAGAACCTTGGGCGGTTGGTGGTACCAGGTAACCACAGGAGGCAATTGGGCCTATATTCCAGAGCGATACATGGAGATAAACGAAGAAAGATGAAGAGGGAAGCAGATGAAGGGCAGGAAAAAAATACATGGAGTATTGTTGGCAGCAGGTGTTCTGGTAGTTTTGTTGACAATTTTTTTCACGGGAAGAGTAGCAAACCCCTATGCCGGCTGTGACTTTGACCGCTATATTCAGCTAGCCAATTATAAGGACTTGGGGGAAGGAGAAGACCTTTGGACAAGGGTTTACCAAGAAAGCAAAATGAAAACAGATAAAGAAAATGAAGAGCTGTACCCCAAGGGGGCATTAACCCGGGCGAGGGAACAGGCAAATCTACCTTATATCCTTGCCGCAAAAAATGAAAAAATGGAGCTAGAGGAGTATTTGCGTGAGGTTTTGGGAATGGAGCAGTCCGCCTATAATGCCCAAATGGAAGCCTTTGCAAAAGCCACGGTAAAGGGAGAATTAATCACCTTTGCCATTGCAGAAAAGGAGGATATCCATGTTTCCAAAAAAGAAGTGGAGAAATTTTTAGCAGAAAACTTCAACAATAGGGGAATGGAGAAGGAAGACATGAGGGCAATGGACAAGGAGGAAATTGTTAAGCAGCTTTATTTCAGCAAGGTGGTGGATAGGATGATTCAGGAGAAAAAAGACTGAATATTCAGTGAAAAAGTGAAAAACTACACCGAAGTGCTATAGTTTTCCTTACCAATTTCTCATATAGTGAAGAGCATCACAGTAGTTTGAGAACATAGAATAGGAGGAGGTTAATCATGGCAAGGAAAATTGTAGCAGGCATAATGGTAGGGCTTTTGGCCTTATCGGTAAGTGGGTGTGGAGAGAAAAAAACTGAAGGCTTGTTGATCAAAAATGCCAACATTTATACCGTGGATGAAAAAGGTACGGTAGCCGAAGCGATGGTGGCTAAGGGCAATGAAATCGTTTATGTGGGAGATGAAAAAGGGGCAGAAGAATTTACCACAAAGAAGATGGAGGTGGTTGATGCCAAAGGTGGAACAGTAATGCCGGGAGTTGTTGATTCTCATATGCACCCTGCAAAAAGTGCCACCGCCTATCTTTTTGAAATTGGTCTTGCAGATTTGGTAGGAGAAGAAGCCTATGTAAAGGAGATAAAAAAATTCATTGAAGAAAATCCGGAAGCAGAGGCCTATGTGGGAAGCGGATATATGCGTTCTGCATGGGATGATGTGGGACCGAGAAAAGAAGTTTTAGATAAGCTTTGTTCAGACAAGCCGATGATCATTACCTCGGTAGACGGGCATTCGGTTTGGGTAAATTCATTTGCGCTAGAGAAAGCGGGAGTGACCAAAGATACTGCTGATCCAGAAGGTGGTGTGATTAAGCGAGATCCAGTTACCGGAGAACCTTCAGGCTTGTTGCAAGAATCAGCGATGGCCTTGGTAGAAGATCAAAAACCAATTTATACAAAAGAACAATACAAGGAAGGCATATTGTGGTTGCAAGAATGGTTTAACCAAGTAGGCTTAACCACAATGTTTGATGCAATGATTCCTATTGATAATGAAGACTATTATATGGCCTATCAAGAGCTTGCAAGTGAAGGCAAATTAACCATGAGGATCAGAGGGGCTTGGCACATGTCACCGGAAATGGCAAAAGACATGGCCGGATATGAAGCGATGGTGGACAAGGCAGTTGAGCAGTCAAAGAAGTTTGACACAGCATATTTTCAAGTGAACACCTTTAAATTTTTTGCAGATCAAGTTATTGAAGAGGAGTCCGGATATTTATCTCAGCCTTATAGCAATAGAACGGATGGATGGACAGGAATCAAGGTATGGGATGATGAAGTGATGGCAAATCTATTTACAAAAATAGATAAAGCAGGCTTCCAAATCCATGTCCATCAAATTGGAGATGCAGCAGCAACCTATACATTAGATGCCATGGAAAAAGCAGTGGCAGCCAATGGAGAAAGAGATTCAAGGCATACCTTCGCCCACGTTCAGATGATCAGCGATGCAGACAAAGAGAGAATGGCAAAGCTGAAGATGAATGCGGTGATTGCACCATATTGGATGGCAATGGATGATTATTACTGGGATCTGTATATTCCTTATATTGGAGCAGAACGAGCAGACAATATGTATCCTGCAAAGAGCTTAATGGACAAGGGGATTAATACGGCGATACACAGCGACTTTTTTGTGACAGAGCCTGATTTGGGATGGCTATTTTATGGAGCCGTAGTGAGAACCGTACCGGAAAAAATATTCGACTTGTGGTACGAGGGAATGAACCTAGTCAGAACAACAGATCCGCAAGAAGCGGTGAAAGAGGGAAATATAGGACCGCTAAAGCAAGCAGAGGAACGACTAACCTTGGAAGAGGTAGTGGGTGCAGCTACGCTTAATGGTGCAAGGGCAAACTTCTTAGAAAAAGAGGTTGGTTCAATAGAAGTCGGCAAGAAAGCGGATTTCATCTTGTTTGATGAAAACTTATTTACCCTGGATATAGAAAAGGTTTCTGAAAAATCACCGGTGCTGACTGTTTTTGACGGCAAGATCGTATACCAAGAAGGAGATAAAGAAGAAAAATAAGCAAGGCAGAAAATAGAGAACAAAGAGCCTTGTACTTAAGGAAGTTAAACCGTATAATTGGGTTAAGGCATACCCGTTATACGGTTTCCTTCGTTTCTTTTGGTAGAAAAGATAGCGAAGGAAGTAAGTAAGGAAGGAAGCGCATGACCATATCCATACATATTTTTAATTTTATTTACATTGCGGCCATTGTTTTAGGCGGTGCAGTATTGACGCTGAGCCTAATTCTAAATGCAAAAGAAAAAGATACCTTGTATAAGGGGGCTGCAGTTTTTGTATTGTGCCTATTTGTGTATATGTTGGTGGATTTTACCACTTATTACTGGATACAGCAAGGACTTTCAGGAAGTTTGGTTTTCCTTTCTATTATTGCTTCAGACATTTTGTTTTATGTGCTAGTAACGGCCTGGCTTCATTTAATTTATGTTATGGCAGGAGATGCCATAAGGGTTCGCTTCAAGACGGCATTTCTTATCACCTTAATCTATTTACTTTGTTCTCAAGGGTTGGCCCTGTTCATTGGGCGCTATGATTCCTACTCTTTGATAACCAAGGAGGGGGTAGGGAAGGTTATTTTAGAAGGTCTGAATTTTTCTTATGTGATCTTTATTTTCTTTCTCTGTGGTAGTTTTATTCTCTATGGAGCAAGGAAACTTGAGTCTGGGAAGAAGCGTAGTGCAGTGATTTTGTTTTCGGCGCTGCTCATGGGATATATGGTTTGGATCGCGATTTGGGATTACCAAACTTTTCATGAACCTGAGCGACAACTTCTGTTCATTTATGCCATCGATCCATTGATTTTGCTATACGTAGTGCTAAATATTCTGGTAGTATATGGGTTTTACAAGCGTGACCCTTTGAATATTGCGGGAACAAAGATCGCGGGAAAGGATGCAGTAGAAGCATTTGCTTTGCGTTACAATATCTCTAAACGAGAAAAAGAAGTGCTTTTTTTGATTAATTGCGGAAAGAGCAATGGTCAGATTGCAGCAGAATTATTTATTTCGGAAAATACAGTTAAACGGCATATAAATAGTATCTTTAAAAAAACGGAGACAGCCAGTCGTTATGACTTGCTGTCTCAGCTTGCAAATCTATCTTCGTCGCAACTTATCCGGTGACTGCTTAGGTGCAGGTCTTACCGGAGCCTCTGTTTCCGGAATTAATTTTACGTAGAGGCTGGTGTATTCTTTGGCAAGAATTTGGTGAATGTTGTCCTGTGCCTGCTTTAGTGCGGACATACTGATGGAATCCTTTTGGGGGAGAAAGTAAATGTCCACCCACATTTTTCGCCCGGTTTTAATGACATCAACAAAGCTAATGGTCCCTTCCACTTCTCCTAGATTTGTTGAGGCTACATCATAAAGGTGGGAGATAACCTC
>JAVWKI010000085.1:0-5003 GCA_036638575.1 Anaerovoracaceae bacterium
CGATGGCATCAAGAACGGTATTCACTGCCGTATCAAAACCGATAGTATAGTCGGTATATCCCATGTCATTGTCGATGGTTCCGGGAATGCAAATTACCGGTATGCCTAGCTTATGCAGATCCAAGGCACCCTTAAAGGTTCCGTCTCCACCGATGGCAACAAGGGCATCAATTTCATTATCACGAAGATTCTTTACTGCAGTCCCCTGGCCCTCAAAGGTTAAAAATCTACCACTTCTGGCGGTTTTTAGCACCGTGCCGCCTCGCTGCATAATGTCTCCGACAGAAGCCTTTGTCAAATAAATAAAGTCGCCCTCAATTAATCCTTCATAGCCTCTGGTCACGCCAACAACCTCCATGTGGAAATTGCAAGCAGTTCTTACCACCGCTCGAATGGCTGCATTCATTCCCGGTGCATCTCCACCGCTGGTTAATATCCCTATTTTTTTCATTGGTTCCTTGTCCTTTCTATAGTTTTACGTTTTCTGCTCCTAGCAAGGCTTCCATTTCTTCTTTTAAGGCCTCGCTCTTATTTATCCATAAATTTCCTTGGGTTTTTAAGGATTTACCACCGGGAAGATAGATGATCACCGGGGTTTCTCCCTTGTGGCGAATTAAAATCTCCTTGATTTTTGTCAAGCCTTCCGCCTCGTTCATCTGCTGGGGGATTCTAAACTTTGCCGGCACTGCTACCGATTGAATGGTACGAATATCTGTAATCGTATCGGCCAGTAGCTTTGGTGCCTCGTCTTCTTTGAAGTTAATGGTTCCTTTGACCAAAATAATTGCATCCTCCTGAAGAAGCTGTCCATATTTTTGGAATACATTGGGAAAGACAATTACCTCAACTTCCCCGAAGAAGTCTTCCACTTGCACAAAGGCCATTTGTTTGTTGCTTTTGGTAATTAAGCTTCGCTTACCGGTAATAATTCCCGCCATAATCACCTTTTCTCCATCCTTCACCGGTGGTTCTTCCTCATTTAACTCTTCTGAGGTTGTACTGACCAATTTTTTGATTTGGTCGGCATAATCATTTAGCGGATGGTCTGTAATATATACCCCTAGCATTTCTTTTTCCATAGCACTTAAGGCTTCCTTTTGGAAGTTTTCTACATTGGGTAAGCGTGCTGCAGATGCAGGGCTGGACATTTGCTCCGTATTGATTTGAAATAAAGAAATCTGTCCTTCAATATTTCGTTTTGCACTATTTTGTGCAGATTCCATCAGCTGCTCATAAATGGCAAGATGCTGGGCACGATTTGGATTGATGCTATCTAAGGCCCCTGCCTTAATTAAGCTTTCGATGGCCTTCTTATTGACCTGCTGAATAGGCAAATTGCTGATAAAGGTAAAAATATCCGTTGGAAGACCCTTCGTCTCCCTGGTTTGAATTATGGCTTCAATGGCGTTTTCTCCTACGTTCTTTACCCCAAGCAGGCCAAAGCGAATTTTCCCTTGATCTACGGTAAACTTCTTCCCTGAGAAGTTTACATCAGGAGGCAGCACCTCAATTCCCATTTCATGACAGTTTCTGATGTATTTTGCAATTTGATGTGCATCACCCATTACACTGGTCATTAGGGCAGCCATAAACTCTACCGGGTAATGGGCCTTTAAATAGCCGGTTTCATAGCCCACAACCGCATAGGCTGCTGCATGGGATTTATTAAAGGCATACTCTGCAAAGCTGACCATCTGATTGAAGATCTCCTCAGCAACATCCTTGGGAACGCCTCGACCATAAGCACCTTCAATGAAATGCTCTTTTTCTGCAAGCATAACATCCATTTTTTTCTTTCCCATGGCTCGCCGCAAAAGATCTGAACGCCCATAGGTATACCCGGCCAGGTCTCTTACAATTTGCATTACCTGCTCCTGATAAACCATGCATCCATAGGTCACCGAAAGAATGGGTTCTAAGCTTTCATGAAGATAGACAATTTCTTTAGGATTTTTTTTGTTGGCAATATAAGTGGGAATAGACGCCATAGGACCGGGACGATAAAGGGAAATTCCAGCGACAATATCTTCAAAGCAGTCTGGCTTTAGATTTTTCATAAACTGCGTCATCCCACCGGATTCCAGCTGAAATATTCCTTGGGTATTCCCCTTGGCAATCATTTCATAAACCAAAGGATCATCATAATCCATGGTCTCAAAGTCAATTTTTGTCCCATGATTTTTTTCAATTAATTCTAGGGCATCTCGAATAACCGTAAGGTTTCTTAGGCCTAAAAAGTCCATTTTTAGTAGGCCCAGCTCTTCAATGGTGGTCATATTAAATTGGGTTGAGATTCCTTTTTCTGCAAGGTAAAGGGGGACATATTCGTCTACACTCTCTTTGGAAATTACCACCCCTGCCGCATGGGTAGAAGCATGCCTTGGCATCCCTTCTATGGCCCGTGCCATATCAATCACCTTACGCACATTCACATCGTTTTCGTAAGATGCATTAAGATCCGGATTCATCTTTAGGGCTTTATCGATGGTCATTTTTAATTCAAAAGGAATGGCCTTGGCAATGGCATCGGTTTCGCTGTAGCTAATATCCAAAGCTCGCCCCACGTCTCTTACCGCTGCCTTAGCCTTCATGGTACCGAAGGTAATAATTTGAGAAACCTTGTCTTCCCCATATTTATCAATAACATAGTCGATGACTTCTCCCCTGCGCTCATAGCAGAAGTCAATATCAATATCCGGCATGCTCACTCGCTCCGGATTTAAAAATCGCTCAAAAATCAAATTATATTTAACGGGATCAATATCGGTAATTTTCAAGGTATAGGCCACGATACTTCCTGCCGCAGATCCTCTGCCCGGGCCAACCATGATCCCTTGTTTTTTTGCATAATGAATAAAGTCCCAAACAATGAGAAAGTATTCTACATAGCCCATTTTTTCAATAATCTCAAGCTCATAGTCCAGCCGTTCTTCTAGCTCCTTCCCCCCTTGGGGATAACGCTGGACTAGGCCTGCCTTGCAAAGCTCTCGAAGATATTCTGAATTGGACTTTCCTTCCGGTGCGGTAAATTCAGGCAGGTGTAACTTACCAAATTCAAAGTCCACATTGCAGGCCATGGCGATTTTGTGGGTATTGTCACAGGCCTCTGGAAATCCAGCAAAAAGCTTTCGCATTTCCTCTTCGCTTTTGAGATAAAATTGATCGTTTGGGAAGCGCATTCGCTGCTCATCCTCTACCTTGGCTGCGGTCTGTATGCAAAGAAGAACATCATGGGCCTCCGCATCTTGGCGATTTACATAATGTACATCATTTGTAGCCACAAAAGGTATACCGGTCTCCTCATGAAGCTTTTTCATCAAAGGTAAAATCTCTGCCTCTTCGGCCAGGCCTTGATCTTGTAATTCCAAATAGTAGTTCCCTTCCCCAAAGATCTCCAAGCATTCTAGGGCCTCTCTTTTTGCGCCTTCATAATCTCTACGAAGGAGATGCTGCTGTACATCTCCTGCCAAGCAAGCAGAAAGGGCAATCAGCCCTCCACTATATTTTTTCAGCAGCTCCTTATCAATTCTTGGTTTATAATAAAAACCTTCTGTAAACCCGCGAGATACAATTTTCGTCAAATTTTTATATCCCTCCATGGTTTTGGCCAGCAGGATTAAATGTCCTTGTCGTTTATCTTTTTCTGAATCCTTGCTGAATCGGCTCCTTGCTGCCGTATATACTTCGCAGCCAATAACCGGGTGAATTCCAGCAGCCTTACACTCTTTATAAAAATCAATTACGCCAAACATTACGCCATGATCCGTAATCGCAAGGGAATCCATACCCAATTCCTTGGCTCTGGCAACCACTTTTTTAATGGATGCTGCGCCGTCAAGCAAGCTATATTCACTATGTAAATGTAAATGGGTAAATGCCATAAATCTCTCCTTAATTCCTAGTTTTCTTCTATCTATACCCTTCAAGGGTAAATTTAACAAAGATATATCAATTATACTATAAATACGCTTTATTTTTCCCCTTTAATGAAAATAAATTATACAAAGGAAAATTTGCATAAATACAAGGCTGATCCCCATGGAAATTCAAGCAAACAGTTGATTTTTACCCTAGGCTATATTATGATGAGTGGGTTATCTTTATGATAAATTCTAAACAAAATCAAAGTGAAGCAAGAGGTATCCACGATTGTACAAACCAAAAACCCATTGGGTTAAGCTAGATGTTGCTGCCAGAATATTCCCCTGTGCCACAGGGAAGAGAGATAAAAAAGTATTTCGCCTTTTTTGCGATTTAGCCGATCCGGTTGATCCAATAAAATTACAAGAAGCTTTAGAAATTGCCATTCATGACTTCCCTATTTTTAAATACACATTGAAAAAGGGATTTTTTTGGTACTATCTTGAAGAAAGTGACCTAGAAGCAAAGGTAAAAAAAGAAGAACCCCACTATCCAGCAATTTATGAAAAGGATTATGAGGGGTTATTGTTTAATGTTAGTTATTATGGAAATCGAATTAATGTGGATGTTTATCACGCCCTTGCAGATGGAAGTGGAGTTTCTGCATTTATTCGCTGTTTGGTTTTATATTATCTTAAATTGGCACACCCGGCTGAATTGGCCGCCACCACTGCCCTTGTTCATGATTCTAGCATTACCCAAGGACTGGCAGATAGTTTTGCTTACCATGCCGACAACAATCCGGGAGTTTGCAAAAATAAGGCAAAAAAAGTTTATCACCTTCGTGGAGAGCGGATCAATAATGATGCCCTGTCTCTCATTGAAGGCACTACCTCAGTAAAAAAAATATTGCAGCTAAGTCGAAAGCATCAGTCTACCATTACAGCGGTGCTGTCTACCGCCTTACTTCTCGCCTTTGCCCAGCAAATGCGCATAAAGCAACGAAAAACACCGGTGGTTGTTTCCGTACCCATTAATTTGAGAAACCACTTTTCTTCGGCTTCTTCTCGAAACTTTTTTTCGGTCATCGCCATTGCGCACTGCTTTTCAGAAGGAATTCCCTCCTTTGAAGCACTGCTTCC
>JAVWKI010000085.1:5013-7259 GCA_036638575.1 Anaerovoracaceae bacterium
TACGGCACAACTGGAAAAGGAAACCGCACCGGAAAAGCTTAGATTTGCAGTCAACCGATTTATTGATTTGGTGGATAATCCACTGCTTCGGTTACTTCCCTTGTCTCTTAAAGATTTCGGCATGCGCATCGGCTATTTTATTGGCAAAAGAAGGGAAACTACCTCCCTTTCTAACATGGGACAAATCAATATGCCCAAGGAATGTGCCCCTTATATTCATAAATTTGGAATCTGCATCAGCACACCGCACCTTCAGCTTTGTACAATTTCTTATTTAGATACATTGAGCCTTGTGTTTTCTTCCACTTATGAAAGCCATGAAATTCAAAAAAACTTTTTCAGGATCTTATCTAAGCTTGGATTAGATTTGGAAATTGATAGCAACACGCCGTAGGAGGACGATTAATGAAACATTGCCAAAATTGTAACCTAGAAATTCGGGGAGAAAAAACACGTTGCCCCCTATGTAATGCCCTCCTCTTTGGGGAGGCATCCAAAAGCAACTACATGCAGTGTACTACCCTGCCCAAACAAAAGAAAACTTGGATTTCGATTGTTGCCACCGCAAGTGTGGTCGCTTGTGTAATTAGCTTGTGGCTCAACAGCATCTTTCATGAATCTTTTTGGAGCCTATACGTAGCCGGAGGCATTTCCAGCGGTATTGTTCTTTTGGGCAATTATATCAGAAACCAAAAAAATCTATCCAACCTGATTATTTCGGCTTCCTTGCTACTGATTATCCTTTGCGTCATTTGGGACCTGAGTACAGGCTTTAATAAATGGAGCATTAATTATGTGACTCCGGGAAGCTTGCTTCTTGCCGCACTTGCCCTATTTGTTTTGGGTACCGTGTTCAAAAAGAACAACGATATTTACATCCTAAAGGTAACCTTAAACAGTAGCCTTATTCTCATCTTACTCCTTTGTGGGCTGGTAGATGTTCCCCTGCCCAGCTATATCTGTATCGGAACCAATATTACTATATTTTTGACAAAATTCTTTTTTTATCAAGCAGATTTTGCTCGGGAACTAAAACGGATCATGCATATTTAAACCGATTTATCTTCAAAGTAGTTGTACAAGCTTTCGTCCACTTCGTCCTGAATGTGGAAAATAATATTGACAATTGGTGCACCGTTTTGCGTTGTTTCCCTAAATTCCAAGGGTTTCAAGTCTCCCATATAATAGAAATCCGAACCTTCTCCATCGCTTTTTTTGACGAATAGAGGAATGCGAAGACCTGTTTCCTCGTGGTTTTTTATGGATGTAACCTCAGGTGAGTTCAAGGTAACCCGGCTTCTGGTCATCCAGTTGAAACAGGTGCTATTGATGAAGTGATCATTATAATTTTGACTTTCTACAACATCCTCACTTTTCTCGTAGGTGACAAAAATCGGACAAGTATTGTGCTTAATTCGATAACCGTAAATTGTAGATTCCTCATTTTTCTTCCAATTTAAAAGCCGGCAGGCATCCTTTCGAGAATACTTTTCATAAAGCTGCAGGCCTGCGCGAAAGCGATCTTCCTTGTAATTTTCAGCAAACTTTTTATAGGCATAGCGAAGCAAATCTTCAAGATAATGGTGTAATGGTTCTTGATTTAGTTGTTGTAAAGCGCTTTCACTTAACACAAAGTTTTCGCCATCCGAACTTTTTTCTCGGCTTATATTTTTCTCAATGCCATACTTCTTTTGATCTGCGTCCTTTAGAAAGGATCCATTTAGCAAATCCATTGCGGACAAAAGTGTTTCTTCATGGGGAACATAATTAAACTTTTCTTGAATGATGGTCTTGATTTCTCCTTTGGAAGCCTTCCCCTTATTGACCAATAAGGAAAGCAACACCACCTCTTCTATCCGCCGAGCATTTAGCACTTCCCTTGAATAAAAAGCCAATATTTTTTTGCTTGTGCTGTCTAAATCCGGATGTGTGGGATCTACTTTTTTGGAAAAGCTATAGTAGGATTCCTTACTGTATTCCACAAAGGAGTAGGGCTCTCTTCCTCCTTGTTCCAAAAAGTCCACCATCATGGGTAGCCTACCTAGGCGGTATTTCATTAATTCATAGTCCTTTTTTAAGATTTTCAATGTGGATAAGTTAGCTTTATCAATGGCACTAAAGATTTTATCTCTCGTTACTTGATCGAAGTTAACCGTTGAACAACCGGGAATGATGCTGCTTCCACTATTCATTAGCTTGCGTAACGTATCCTTATTGTAGGAGCGGTCGCCATAGAGGGCAATGGG
>JAVWKI010000086.1:0-5930 GCA_036638575.1 Anaerovoracaceae bacterium
AAGTCTCAGGCCGTCTCCACCAATAATTCTTAGCTCCTCTTCATTTTGTGCAATTCCGCCACCGGTTCCCCCTAGGGTAAATGCCGGTCGAACAATTACCGGATAGCCAATTTTGCTTGCATAGGATACCGCTTCCTCTAGCTCGGTTACTACCTTTGACTCAATTACCGGTTCTCCGATGGACTCTAGCATGTCCTTAAATAGCTGTCTATCCTCTGCCTTGTCAATGGTTTCCGGGTTTGCACCAAGAAGCTTAACATTTTGCTCTGCCAAAAATCCTTCTTTGGCAAGCTGCATGGAAAGCGTCAGTCCCATCTGCCCACCTAAGGTGGAAAGAATGCTGTCCGGTTTTTCCTTAATGATGATTTTTTTCAATACATCTAAGGTTAGCGGCTCAATATATACTCTATCTGCCATGGTTTTGTCGGTCATAATGGTTGCAGGGTTTGAGTTAACCAAAACAACTTCAAGCCCTTCTTCTCTCAAGGTTCTGCAAACCTGTGTACCTGCATAGTCAAACTCTGCTGCCTGACCAATTACAATCGGCCCTGAACCGATTACCAATACTTTTTTTATGTCTTCTCTAAGTGCCATTTATTTACCCTCCTTGTATGCAACCATGTTGTCCACAAACTGATCAAACAGATACTGTGTATCTTGCGGCCCTGCGGCTGCCTCTGGGTGGAACTGTACCGTAAAGGTTTTTGGTCTCTTGTACGCTACACCCTCACAGCTTCCATCATTTACGTTATAGTGGCTCACTTCTCCCACTTCTGCCGGAATAGAATCGCCTACTACAGCATAACCATGGTTTTGGCTGGTAACAAAAACTCTGTCTCTTGCCTTGTCCATCACCGGCTGATTTGCCCCTCTATGGCCGTACTTCAGCTTTTCGGTTTTCGCTCCTGCCGCAAGTGCAAGAAGCTGGTGACCTAAGCAAATGCCCAAAATCGGAAGATCATCTGCCAAAATTCCCTTTAAGTTGGTAATGATTTGTTCTTCCTTAGCCGGGTCTCCCGGTCCGTTGGAAAGCATAATTCCGTGAGGCTTTAATTTTTTGATTTCTTCAAGGGTTGTATCATGAGGCATAACCATCACATTACAGCCTCTCTGATTCAAGCTACGCAAAATGTTCTTTTTGTATCCAAAGTCAAGGAGCACGACTCTGCAAACCGGATCGTCTACGGTAAAGGCCATTGAATCATCATAGGATACGTTCTTCACTGCATCCTTGATCTCAAATGCCTTGATTGTCTTTAGCATCTCTTCCATGTTTTCTGGGTATTCTGTGGTAATCGCACCGTTCATTACTCCACTTTCTCGAATTTTTTTGGTCAATGCACGGGTATCGATATCGTAAATTCCTACAATGTTATGTTCTTCCAAATACTGCCCCAGGTCAGATTTGCTTCTAAAGTTTGAAGGCTCATAACACCATTCTCTAATAATATATCCGCTGAGCCAAACTCTGCTGGATTCTTTGTCTATGTCATTTACACCATAATTTCCAATTAGCGGAAATGTCTGTGTTACAATTTGTCCGTAATAACTTGGATCGGTTAACGTCTCCTGATAACCGGTCATTCCTGTAGTAAATACAACTTCTCCATAAGTTGTTCCGGCCGCTCCCAGGCTGTACCCTTTATATACGGTTCCATCCTCCAAAATCAGGTATGCCGGGATATCTTGTCGATATGCCATTTTGCTACTATTTGTCATCTGTATCGCTCCTTTTTCATATTTCCATCATATTCTTGCATAATTATACATTCATTTGTTTATTTTGTCAAACCTTTTCCCCGTGGAACTGGTAGTAACACACCTCCAATCTTCCATTATACAGCTTTCGCCTACGGTCCGCAGGTCTTCCCATTACTTTATTTTCTACGGTTTTATCCGTAGTAATCAGGAATAATGACCAATCCTTATGTTCTTTATAGAATTTTGCCAATACCCTGTATATTTTCTCTATTTCCTTCTTTTCTCCAATTCGCTCGCCATAAGGAGGGTTGGTAATCACAATTCCCCTCGGCTGTGTGGCCAGCATCCCTGAAACATCTAGGCGTTTAAAGATAATTACATCATCCACCCCTGCTTCTAATGCGTTTTGTCTTGCCGCTTCAACGGCGTTCTTATCAATATCCGATGCAAAGATTTTTAGATCCGCATCATAGTTAATGGCTTCAAAGGCAGCCTTTCGCTCCCGCTTCCAAATTTCCTTTGGAATTAGCTCCCACTCTTCTGCAGCAAAGCTTCGAGATAGTCCCGGGGCAATGTTTCGCCCGATCATTGCCGCTTCTATTGGAATTGTTCCCGAGCCGCAAAAAGGATCGATGAGCAATCTACCCTCTCTAAAAAAGGAAAGCTGTACCATAGCCGCTGCCAAGGTTTCCTTGATGGGTGCCTGAACATCTGCTACACGATAGCCTCTCTTGTGCAGTCCCGCTCCTGTAGTATCTACCGTCATGGTCACCCTATCCTTGAGCAAAGTAACCTTTACCGTATACTCTGCACCGGTTTCTTCAAATTGGTTGATGGCATAGAACTCAGCGAGTCTTTGAACGATGGCTTTTTTGACAATACTTTGGCAGGCCGGTACGCTATGGAGTTTAGATTTTACCGAGGACCCGGTTACCGTAAACTTTCCATCTAGCGGAATCAGTTCCTCCCAAGCAATTCCCTTGGTCTGCTGAAACAGCTCTTCAAATTCCAGTGCGGTAAATTCTGCCATTTTCAGCAATACTCTGTCTGCACTACGCAGCCAAAGATTGGCGCGAACAATCGCCGCCTCATCTCCCATAAAGGTAATCTTCCCATCCTCCGATTTAATAATGGGGTAGCCCAATTTTTCTATTTCTCGTTTTACCACCGCCTCCAAGCCAAAGGTTGCAGTTGCAATTAATTCTAATTTCATAATAATTTAATCCTCTTCTCTAGTGTCTCCAAAAAAAGGCTATCTCTTATTGAGATAGCCTGATTGCCGCTTATATGAAAGATCTCTTTCTTCTGTTTAATTCTGTTTTTTCCATGGTGTCAAGATCTTCTAATGCCTTCCCTGTACCAACAGCTACACAGGACATCGGTTCATCTGCAATGCGAACCTTAATGCCCGTTCTCTGGTTAATTCTATCGGCAATGCCCCACATCAATGCGCCTCCGCCGGTAATGATAATTCCGGAATTGCTAATATCCGCTGCAAGCTCCGGTGGTGTCTTTTCCAAAACCCCATGAGTTGCTTCGCAAATCTGCTGCAATGGCTCTTCTAAGGCTTCCATCATTTCAAGACTGCTGATCTCAACATCTCTTGGAAGACCGGTAACCAAATCTCTTCCGCTACAGGTCATCTTTACCTCTTCCTCTCTTGGGAAGGCGGTTCCAATATTGGACTTCAGATCCTCTGCCGTTCTTTCTCCAATATAAAGCTTGTGTTTCTTTCTCATGTATTTGATAATCGCTTCGTCGAATTTGTCTCCCGCAACCTTCACTGAGGTGCTGGCAACAATACCTCCCAGTGCAATAACTGCAATGTCCGTAGTTCCGCCGCCGATATCCATGACCATAATTCCTTCCGGACTGGCAATGTCAAGACCCGCACCGATGGCTGCTGCAATAGGCTCTTCCATAAGGAAAACATCCTTGCCCCCTGCCTGAGTCGCTGCTTCTCTTACCGCTCTCTTTTCTACCTCGGTAACTCCGCTTGGTACACAAACCATAATTCTCGGTCGGAAAAATCTTCCCGATCCGCAAGTTTTTTTAATAAAATATTTAAGCATTCTCTCTGTTACATCGTAATCAGAAATAACCCCGTCTCGTAGCGGTCTAACGGCAACGATGTTTGCAGGGGTTCGGCCTAGCATCTGCTTTGCTTCCTCTCCTACCGCCAAAATCTCTGACGTTTCCTCGTCCATTGCCACTACAGATGGCTCTTTTAAGACAATGCCCTTACCTTTTATATATACAAGTACATTTGCTGTTCCTAAATCTATTCCAACTTCTTCTGAAAATCCCATTTTCGATTCTCCTCCCGTTTATTCTTAAATCGTATCACTAAAGTATTATATAAAACTTCCGAGTTTTTCAACCTCTTTTCCATCAACCGTACGTAAATTTCACCCTTATTTCCCTCATCTATGTTATAATTTTTAATTAATCCCCATAAAAGAAAAAAAAGAGGGAACAGAAGGAGCGAATAACAATGATATTTTTAAAAAATGATTACAGCTTGGGCGCACATCCAAGAGTTTTGGAAGCCCTAACAAAAACCAATGGAGAACACAGTGACGGCTACGGTTTAGATCCTTTTTGTGAAAAAGCGGCACAAACTATCCGTAAAAAAATCCAAAAAGAAGATGCTGCTGTCCACTTCTTGATGGGAGGAACGCAAACCAATATGACGGCCATCGCCGCATTCCTGCGTCCCCACGAAGCGGTAATTTCTCCAGAAACCGGCCATATTTGTGTCCATGAAACCGGCGCAATCGAAGCTACAGGACACAAGGTCATCCATGTGCCTTCTCCAGATGGAAAGCTTTATCCTGAACAAATCCAAAAGGTAATGGAGCTTCACGAAGATGAGCATTATGTGAAACCAAGGCTTATTTACTGCTCAAACTCCACAGAAACGGGGAATATCTATACCAAGGCAGATTTGCTGGCGCTACGAGAAGCTTGTGACAAACACAATCTACTCTTTTACCTAGACGGTGCAAGAATCGCCATGGCACTGACTGCAAAAGACAACGATCTAACCTTACCTGAAATCGGAAGCCTAGTAGACGCCTTCTATATCGGCGGAACCAAAAACGGACTTCTCTTTGGCGAAGCCCTTGTCATTACTAATCCATCGCTAAATGACGATTTCAGATTCTTATTTAAACAGCGTGGTGGAATGGCTGCCAAGGGCAGACTTTTGGGCGTTCAATTTGAGGAGATCCTAAAGGACAATTTATACTTTGAACTAGGCGAGCAGGCCAACAAAATGGCGGAGTACCTGGCAGAAGGAATCCGTGCTAAGGGTTATTCCTTTGATCAAGAACCAAAAACCAATCTACTCTTCCCCATCTTCCCTACGGAATTAGTCGAGGAATTAAAAACTCAGGTAATGTTTGAGGGATACAAGGTTGGTGAGACCACAAAAACCATCCGGTTGGTCACCTCTTTTGGTACCACCAAGGAAGAAGTCGATGCATTTTTGGCATTAATTTAAGAAAAATCAACGAAAATCAATGAAAATCAAAATGGAGGAAGTACATTCATGTCTGGCAAAACGAAAGGCATTATCTTAGCCATTACCGCTGCAACCATGTGGGGGATTATGGGAATTTTTGTTCGCGGTCTACAGGCCGCAGGTTATACCGTTGCAACCATCGGCTTTGTCCGTTGCCTTGTTGCTGCAGTCACCTTACTTGCACTCACCCTAATCCTCAACCCTTCCTCCCTAAAAATTTCCATGAGAGGATTTTTCCTTTCCATTTTTGTGGGAATGGCCATTTATGGACTAAGCTATTCCACCTACAGTGCTGCCCTAGAGCGAATCCCTCTGGGAATCGCCACGGTGCTCATGTTTCTCAGTCCGGTTTGGGTTGCCCTGCTTAGCACCTTTGTCTTTGGAGAGAAACTCACCGGAAGCAAGCTCCTGGCTATTGGAATTTGTCTCTTTGGTGCAGTGCTGGTTTCCGACTTCATCGGTGCCTCTGCAGGCGCCATGGATGGGCTAGGTATTTTCTTCGCCTTACTCAATGGTATTGGACTTGCCCTACAAGTAGTAATTCCTAAATTTCTCAAACAATGGTATAGCAATGAGGCTACCCTAACCTATGGTTTTTTTGGTGCGGCTATCCTCTTTGCTTTTTTTACCGATTTTTCCATTTTTCCGGCTACCCTTGCCGGAGGCGCTAGTCTTTCTATTCTATTCTACATTTTGGGCATAG
>JAVWKI010000086.1:5940-7232 GCA_036638575.1 Anaerovoracaceae bacterium
TTCTTTGTACCTTGGTGGCCAATGTTTCTTATGTAAAGGCTGCCAATTATATTTCTCCAACCGCAACCTCTGTGCTTTCTTCCCTTGAAGTGGTCATCGCCTGTATTGCCGGCATCCTCCTCTTCTCGGAGTTTATGACCCCGCTTCAGTGGGTGGGCGCCTTCATCATCACCTTTGGTGCCATCGGCTCGCAAATCTTGCCGGAAAAACGCCCGGTTTCTCTGAAGAAAAATACAAACTAAAGGGTGCTACACCCGTAAACGGAAGGTTCTTGGTGCCAATTTATAGACCAAAACACAAGCAACAACGCAATAAACCAATGCAAAAATCACCACCCAAAGGGCAAATTCAGCGATTACAAGCTTCTGTTTCATCATGAAATAACACAACATATAGGTTACCCAAGTAACAATACTATAGGTTTTGCTTTTTTGCTCTAGATCCACATTATAGGGCTGCAATAAATAGTAGCACACCAAATGATGTACGGAAAAAAACACGCTCATGGCAATAATACAAACCGGCAGCAAAATATAGCTGCTTAGCGCTGCTGTCCCTCCGCTAAGGTACAGCAATAGGGGTAATCCACCGCCAATAATAACGGCCGGGAACAAATTAATTTTGATATTCTCCAAGAGGCGCAGGCGGAATAAGGTTAAGCAATTGCTCGCATTTTTATAAAAGGAATAGGTCAACATGCTGTGATCACAATTCATAAACAAAAGCTGCGTAAATGCCATTCCTCTGTTGATGGCAAACATCAAAAATAAAAAGATAGGAAGAGATGTAACGATCTGCTGATTCACTATTTCCCTTACCTCCGGGAAAATCTGCAAGGCAATTGCCGCACCCACAAACACAAGGGAAAAAACTCCGGCAATTTTGTAAGCTGACTGATATAAGCTTTTTCTATGTCTTTGGACAAACAGCCCATTGAAATAGGCAAATCCTTTCTTCTTCGTAGAAACAACGCCGCCCGCCACAATCCGCTTTCGGCTCTCCTCCTCTTGGGTGGCCTTCATCATTTCCCTTACCGTCATCCCACCTTTTTTCTCTTTTAACAATTTTTGGTACATTTGACGATAGTCGGTAAATTGAGTAAGACGAATTCCAGAAAAAACACCCAAGGCCAAGACCAGTACAATCAACATCACCATTGGTAAACCTGAAAGGGTAATGCCCAAATAAGGTAGTCCATAAGCCATTGCAAGCAGCACCCCTGCGCCAGGCCAAACCATCTTCGGTGGAAAATTTTCATTGGTACAGGTCCCATTTTTCTTGTAGCGTTGAAT
>JAVWKI010000087.1:0-7231 GCA_036638575.1 Anaerovoracaceae bacterium
TAGTTTGAATTTTTCTGCAACACACGCAGTAAAGCACAATACTGTGTATGTATTAGATGCACTCGATGCTTATAACAAAAAACTTGTTAAGAAAATAGAAGTAAAAGGATTTGAAGTAAAGAATTTTAGAGGAACAGACAGTTATCTGTATTTGGAGCAAATAGTTCTTTCTTCAAAGAAGCCACCTATGGCTCGTATAGAACTAGAAATAGCATATAATAAGTCAACCAACAGAGAAACTCGTATTCTGGGAGTAGGAGATAATCTATATTATGTTTCTCAAGAGATGGAACAATACAGAGGATATACTGTTTCTGAAATTGATCCACTAACTGGAACGGTTGTATTTACCAATGGAGAGGAAATAAAAACTGGAGAGGTTGTTGGCGATGTATCTGAAAGCGATATGCGTCGTATTCAGATTAGAGAAACCATTAAATCACATTTTGATAAAGAAGAAATGTTATTTAATCAGGGAATCAAATCTCTTTCATTGTTCTTTATTGATGAGGTTGCTAAGTATCGTCAATACGATGAAGATGGTAATGAACTATTAGGAGAATATGGAAAGATGTTTGAGCAGGAATACATGAGTATTCTGAATGAAAAACTCTCGCTAATTGATTCACCTTACCAGATATATTTGAAATCTACTTGCAGTAAAGTGTCAGAAATACATAAAGGATACTTCAGTATTGATAAGAAAACAGGTAAGAGCATTGATAGTGCTGTTAAGAGAGGGAGCGAGTTCTCAGATGATATTTCAGCATACGACCTTATTTTGAAGAATAAGGAACGTTTGTTATCATTTGAAGAACCTACAAGATTCATCTTTTCTCACTCTGCACTTAGAGAGGGTTGGGATAATCCAAATGTATTCCAAATCTGTACTCTTAAGCATAGTGACAGCAATACAGCAAAACGCCAAGAGGTTGGTCGAGGTCTTCGTCTTTGCGTTAATAAAGATGGTAATAGAATGGACAGCCAGAGTTGTGGAGAAAGAGTTCACAACATCAATATGCTTACAGTTATAGCAAGTGAAAGTTATACCAATTTTGTAACGGATTTACAGAGCGATATTAAGAAAGTTCTTTATGACAGACCTACTGTTGCGACAAGTGAATACTTTAGCGGAAAGTATGTCAAAGTTGATGATGTTCCAACACTTATTGATGATGAAAAAGCAAATGATATTGAATTTTATCTTATTAGTAATGGTTATGTGGATAACAAGCGTAAAGTTACAGACAAATATAGAGATGAAGTTGCAAATGGCACAGTAGCAGAATTACCAGATAATTTAAAACCAATGGCAGAAGGCATTCATCTGTTGGTTCAATCCGTATATGATGACAGTATTCTTAAAGATATATTTACCGATGGGCACAAAACAAAGGTTACAGAGAATCCGCTTAATGCAAACTTTGAAAAGAAAGAGTTCCAAGCATTGTGGAATCAGATTAATCATAAGTATGCTTATAAAGTAGAGTTTGATAGTGATGAACTTATCAAAAAATCTATTGCACATATTGATGAAAAACTGTTTGTGGCACAACTTCAATATACAGCAACTGTTGGCCGTCAGGCTGATAAAATGGATAAAGTTGAAGTAGACAGGGGGGCTTCTTTTTTTAGAGATTCTTCTGGAACTTTTGAATTGAAGCACGCAGGAATGAGCCAAATTAAATATGATCTTGTTGGAAAAGTTGCTGAAGGAACTATCTTGACAAGAAAAACTGTTGCGGAGATTTTATCAGGAATAAAAGCTGATAGACTCTATATGTTTAGAAACAACCCAGAGGAATTTATTTCTAAGGTTGTGAAGTTGATCAACGAACAAAAGGCAACAATGATCGTGGAACATGTTTCATATAATCCGATTGATGGGGAATATGATAGCACAATTTTTACGGCAGAAAAGAATGCACAAAGTTTTGAAAAAGCTTTTGTTGCACAAAAAGCAATTCAAGATTATGTGTTTACAGATGGTTCTGCTGAAAAGAGTATTGAAAGAAAATTCGCAGAAGAGTTGGACATTGCTGATGAAGTTTGCGTATATGCAAAACTTCCAAGAACGTTTCAGATTCCAACACCAGTAGGTAATTATGCTCCAGATTGGGCAATTGCCTTCTACGAAGGAAAAGTAAAGCATATTTTCTTTGTAGCTGAAACAAAAGGGACGATGGAAAGCTTGAACTTAAGGCCAATAGAGCAAGCAAAAATTTCTTGTGCTAAGAAGCTATTTAACGAAATATCTACAAGCAAAGTAAAATACCATGATGTTGATAGCTATCAGAGCCTACTTGAAGTGATGAAGTCAATGTAATAGCGCAAGTGAAAGAATCCCTCTTCAACACGAACAAATAATTTCACATAAGGAGAACAAAATGGCAGAGATCAAATACGAAATCAAAGAACAAATTGCAGTCTTATCCCAGAGTAGCAAGGGATGGACCAAGGAACTGAACTTAATTAGCTGGAATGATAGAGCACCGAAGTATGATATTCGAGAGTGGGCACCGGATCATGAAAAAATGGGCAAGGGCGTGACCCTTTCTACAGAAGATATGGTGGAGCTAAAGAAGGCCTTAGCAGAGTTGGAGGTTTAAGAGACGATGGCAAGAAATCAAGTGACTTGGGCGGCTGTTCAAGCGGCGAGTACGGCCATCTTAAAGGAGGGGCTATCTTTGCTTGTTAGAGGCAAGGCGCCGGAAGGGGTAGCACCCACTTATCCGGGGAACTATTTGGCCTTGAAGGATGGTGTCCCCCTATATATTGGAGAATCAAAAAGTGTCGGTAGCAGGGTAGCGCAGCATCGCGATGCAAAAAGTCCTTTTTGCAAGTCCTTAGCGAAAGCCTTTGGTGAAACGGTTACGGCGGAGGATGTAGAATTTCATTATCTTCATACGATTTTTGGAAGAAAGGACATGGAGGAATATGGAATGTTTTCTCTCGGTCCTCAATTTAACAAATCCCATAAAGGTAGGATTTTCCCGGAACCTACCACAGAGAAGGCTTCTTGCAAGTGGCATGCAGTATATAGCACTTATGCTGGTTGTTGGAAGGCGAGCCTTGTGGACACAACTATTTCTTGGCATACAGTGGAAGCAAACCTTGAGCAAATACTGGAAGACGGCAAAGCGGCCCTCTTTGCAGTAGAGCCTAGGCCAATATTGCACCATGAAAAGTTAGCCATGCCGGGGGTATACTTGATTTCTAGAGGTGAAGAGGTCTTTTATATCGGAGAAAGTGTTGATTTGGCATCTCGACTGGGCACCCATTGCAAAAATGCTAGATTTTCGGCATTTAGGAGATCGGTAGCGGAAAGAGAGCTGGGCTTCACCCTAAAGACCAAGCAAGAATTGGGGGATGAAAAATCAACGGACACAAAGAGGAGCCACCTTGCCCCGGAGGAGGAAGCTGCCATTAATGAATTCTTGGAAGGCTGCAAGGTTCGCTATATGCCGGTGTGCATTGGGCGAATAGAGCTGGAAGAGTTTTTAATTAGGGAGGTAGATCCAAAGCTGAACAAAAGACGTTAGTGCAAAGTTATAGGTGAAGGAGGTTTAAGATGAAATTTATCCATCTTTCGGACCTACATATTGGGAAACGGGTTAATGAGTTTTCTATGCTGGAGGACCAGGAATATATCTTGAAAAAAATATTGACCATTGTCAATGAAGAGGAACCTGATGGGGTGATAATCGCAGGGGATGTGTATGATAAGTCCGTTCCTTCAGGAGAGGCGGTGGCCTTGTTTGATGAGTTTTTGGTGGCACTGGCAAGACGGGATTTACAGGTGTTTTTGATCAGTGGCAACCATGATTCTCCGGAGCGAATTGCCTTTGGCGGGCGGATTATGTCTGCGGGCGGAGTGCATTTGTCTCCTGTGTATCAGGGTGCGGTGGAGCCGATTACCATGGAAGACCGCCATGGAGAGGTGAGAGTTTACCTTCTTCCCTTCATTAAACCGGCACATGTACGGGCGCAGTTTCCTGAGGCGGAAATTGAGTCTTATGCTGATGGGGTAAGGAAGGCCATTGAAGAGATGCACATTGATGGGGCGTATCGAAATGTTTTGGTTACGCATCAGTTTGTTGCCGGCTCTGAGCGTTCAGATTCGGAAGAGGTTTCTGTAGGAGGGACGGACAATATTCCCCCTTCTGTTTTTGCGGAGTTTGACTATGTGGCCTTGGGGCATATCCACAAGCCGCAGAGCATTGGACGGGAGACCTTGCGATATTGTGGAACACCGCTGAAATATTCTTTTTCTGAGGCAGGTCACAAGAAGTCGGTGACGGTTGTGGAGCTGGGAGAAAAGGGCGTTGTTGACCTTCGCACTGTGGCACTTGAGCCTAAGCGTGACCTGGTGATGCACAAGGGGAAGTACAAGGAATTGGTGGAAAGGGACTATTATAAGCACTTAAATCGGGAGGATTATTACCAGATTACCTTAACCGATGAAGAGGATGTTCCGGATGCCTTAAATAAGCTGAGGGTAATTTATCCCAATATTATGCGGCTAGCCTATGATAACCAAAGAACCCAAAGGGAGCAGGTTGTTGGTGGAGATACGCAGGTGGAGCATAAGACGCCATTTCAACTGGTGCGTGAGTTTTATGCCTTGCAAAATAATCGGCCGATGTCCGTAGAGCAAGAAGCCCTTCTTCGCCAGGTTATGGAAGAAATTTGGGAGGTAGTAGAATGAGGCCACTGAAATTGACGGTTTCTGCCTTTGGCCCTTATGCAGGAGAAGCGGTGTTTGAACTGGATAAGTTTGGAAAACGTGGCTTGTATTTGATTGCCGGCGATACGGGTGCGGGAAAAACAACGATTTTTGATGCCATAACCTATGCCCTATATGGGGAGGCAAGCGGGGGCGTTCGAGATACGGGAATGTTTCGCAGTAAGTATGCCAAGGGGGAGACGCCGACCTTTGTAGAACTTGAGTTTGCCTATGGGGAGAAGACCTATCAGATTAAGCGGAACCCCGATTATCAGCGACCGGCAAAACGGGGAGAGGGATTCACCCTGCAAAAATCCGGGGCGGAGCTGATTTGTCCCGATGGCAGAGTGGTCACCAAGATTAAGGAAGTAAACGGCACCATCACCGAAATCTTAGGGGTGGATCGCAGCCAATTTACACAAATTGCCATGATCGCCCAAGGGGAATTTTTGAAGCTGATTTTGGCTTCTACCGAAGAGCGGCAAAAGATTTTTCGCGAGCTTTTTGGCACCGGTCGCTATCAGCTTTTGCAAGAACGGCTGAGGAGCAAGGCTTCTGAGCTACTTCGTCAGTGTGAAGCCCAAAGAAATAGCGTGAAGCAATATTTAGATGGGGTAGTGACCACGGAAGAAGATGTGCGAAGCATTCCCCTTCGTGCTGCCAAGGAAGGGGAAAAACCCATTACGGAGGCGGTGGAGCTAATTACACAGCTAATCGCCACCGACCAAGAAGCGCAGCAAGCCCTTGAGGAAAAGCTTGCCCAGACAGAACAGGCCCTTGCCCAGACCTCTGAAGTTTTGGGAAAAGCCGAAGAAATCGAAAAAGCAAGGGTGGCCCTTGCGGTGGCCCAAACAGACCTTGCGGCAAAAATGATAAAGCTTACTGAGGCACAAAACAAGGCGGCACAGCAAGAGGCAAGACAACCTGAACGGGAAACCCTTGCGGCAGAGATTGTAACAAGAAGAAACCAGCTATCCGGCTATGAAGAATTAGATGCCCTCAAGGAAGTCCTTGCAAGGAAAGAAAAAAAGCAAGACACAGCGGACAGGCAGCAAAGGGAATTGACGGAAACGCTACAAACCATAGAAGAAGAAATTACAAAGCAAAAGAACGAATGTTCTCTATTGCAGGATGCACCCCTTACCTATAACCGGTTAAAGCAAGAAGAGGAAAAATGGACCCTTCGGCAAGATCAGCTTGAGGAACAAGAAGGCGCCCTGTCTCAGGCAAGGCGTTTTACTGAAGAACGAAAGAAACAGCAAAGGGGCTATGAAGAGGCCTATGCCCGGGCTGCCCAATTAAAAACAGGCTACGAAGAACAATATCGGGCGTATTTAGATCAGCAGGCGGGTATACTAGCGAGAACACTTGTTCAGGATATGCCTTGTCCGGTTTGTGGCAGTAAGGAACACCCTTCTCCGGGAGTGCTTACAGGCCAGGCGCCTACCAAGGAAGCCTTAGATGAACTGCGAGAACAGGCCGGTAGCGCTGAGGCAAAGGCGGTCAAGGCCAGTGAACAGGCCGCCATTGTCAAGGCCAAGGAAGAGGCAAAGTGGGAGGCCCTGGCCCTTCGCATAGGAGAATTGTTCTCCGGGGATGCTACGGCGATGTCTGGGGTGGAAGCTAGAGAGGGCAGCCAAATTGCTTCCTTGCTGAGCCAAACAAAGGAGGAGGTTCTTGCCCAAAGGCAAAGGCTGAGCCAAGAACTAAGCCGGGTGCAAAGGCAGGTGAAGCGCAAGGAGGCCTTAGAAGCGCAGCTCCCGCTGATGGAGACCAAACAAAAGCAAGAGGAAGGAGCCTTGCGGGAAGTTACCGCCCAAGGCTTGATGTACCGAACAGAAATCAAAGGGCTGAGAGAGAATTTGGATAAGGTGGCCTCTTCCTTGGCTTATTCTAGCAAGGCGGAGGCACAAACCGCCCTTAGCCGCCTTGAGGCAAAGCTAGAGGAGCTAGACGAGGAACGAGAACAGGCAGAACAGCAAAGACAACGAATTGGGGCAGAGGTAAGCGGGTTAAACGGAAAAATTCAAACCTTATCGGCACAGGTAAATGACGGGGAACAGCTAGATCAAGAGGCTTTGCGAGAACAGCTTCTTGCAGGAAAAACAGCGAAGGCAAAACAAACTGCCGCCCTTGCTGCGGTGGCAATGCGCTTAGACCAAAATCAGCGGGCCTTAACGGGGATTCAAACCCAGTCTAAGGTTCTGGCACAGACCGAAGAGCAATATGCACAGGTTCGTGCCCTTGCCGGTACCGCCAGCGGAAATATCAGCGGAAAAGAAAAAATCATGCTGGAAACCTATATCCAAATGACCTATTTTGACCGAATTATTGCCCGGGCCAATACACGGTTTATGGTAATGTCCGGGGGACAATATGAACTGAAGCGAAAGACAACGGCAGAAAACAATCGAAGCCAAAGCGGTCTTGAACTGGATGTTCTTGATCACTACAACGGAACAGAACGTAGCGTCAAGACCTTGTCCGGAGGGGAAGCCTTCAAAG
>JAVWKI010000088.1:0-6980 GCA_036638575.1 Anaerovoracaceae bacterium
CTCTTGGTGGTCAGTAGGTATGGTGGCACCTCAAATACTGTCTTGGCACCATAATCTCCTTGCGCAAATAAGCGATAGACTGCTCTTGCAAAGGCAACAATAACGCTAGCGGTAAACTCAGGGTTTGATCCCAAAGCCAAGGAAAACTCATATAGCTGGTGGGTTCCGCCGGTGCTTCCGCTTCTTAGAACAAAGCCGCCATGAGGCATGCCCGTATGCTCCCTTGCAAATTCTTCCTCGGTAATATAGCTTACCTGCGTATCATATTCAGCAAAGTAGTTTGGCATATTGACAATGGTTTCCGTAATGGCTTCCTTATCTGCCCCTTCCTCTGCAACCACATAGCACACACGAAGATGCTTTTCTCTGGTGGTCAGCTTAGGATTTTCTCCTCGTCTTACCGCCTCAACCGCCTCTTCAACGGGTACTGTGTACTGAATTGCATTGGCCACACCGCTAATTCTTCTGATAGCATCTGAATGCCCCTGGCTTACGCCTTTGCCCCAAAAGGTATAGGTTTCTCCTACCGGTAGAATAGCTTCTGCGTATAATCTATTCAGTGAAAACAAACCCGGATCCCAGCCTGAGGAAATAATCGCTGTATGCTTGCTTCCCTTAGCCGCTGCATTGACCTGTTCAAAATGCTCAGGAATCTTGGCGTGGGTGTCAAAGCTATCAATAATATTAAAATGCTTTGCATACTCCGGGCTTTGCTGAATCAAGTCGGTCGCACTGCCACCGCAAAGGACCAAAACATCAATTTCATCCTTCATTGCCATCAAATCCTCTACTGAGTATACCTTGCTTTCACTCTTTACCGTTGCTGGATCTCTTCTGGAAAAAATCCCCACAAGCTCCATATCCTCCGCTGCATTAACTGCCAGCTCTGTTCCTCTTCCTAGGTTTCCATATCCGCATATTCCTATTCTAATGGTCATAAATTCTCTCTCCTATATCATATCATTCATTGCATAAAGCCCGGCTCCTTGCTGTGTCAAAAATCTTGCTGCACTAATTGCCCCATTGGCAAAAATGCTTCTTGAAAGTGCCGTGTGCTTAATCTCTATAATTTCATCCGGTCCTGCAAAAATTACCGTATGCTCACCAGGGATGGTTCCGCCTCTAACGGCATGTATGCCCATTTGGCTTATCTTGCATTCATCTTCGCTACCGTGTCTTCCATAAATATATTCTTTCTTTTCCTTGCAAGCCTCGTTTGCTGCATCGGCGAGAAGAAGGGCTGTTCCGCTAGGGGAATCCTTCTTCATATTGTGATGCTTCTCAACGATTTCCACATTGAAGTCTGCTTCAAGTGCCGGCATAATCTGCTGCAAGCATTTCGCCACCAGGTTAATTCCCAAAGACATATTGGAAGAGTTAAACACAGGAACCTGTGTGGATGCTTCTACCATCTGCGCTTTTTCTTCCTCTGTTAATGCGGTCGTTGCCACAACCACAGGAATGCCTGTTTTAACACTATAATCAAGCAATGCAGGCACCGCAAGGTGGTTTGAAAAGTCGATAATCACATCTGCCGGTGTATCACAATCTGCAATTGCCCCAAAGGTGCTAAACCCTTGTGCCTCATCTGTGGCCTGTGCATTTCCATCTACTCCAGCGACAACCTGCATATCTGTGGCCTGTCCGATAAGATCGATCAGCACCTGCCCCATTCTTCCTTTATATCCATGTAAAATTACATTTATCATTATTTTTCTCCTAAATTAATCCGTATGCTGCCATTTCACTTCTGATTCTGCTCATTACTCTCTGATCCGGTGCACAAAGTGGCAGACGATAAATCAGGTCCATCTTGTCCATCATGGCCAGTGCCGCCTTAACAGGAATTGGGTTTACATCTGCAAATAGGCTATCAATTAACGGCTTCATGGAAAGCTGAAGTTCTCTTGCTCTCTGAATATCTCCGTTTAGGAAGCTTGCGGACATTTCCACAGAATCCTTTGGCGCTACATTGGCAATAACGGAAATATATCCAACTCCACCAAGAGACATTAGTGGTACAACCATATCATCATTTCCTGAGTATACTGCAAAATCTTCCGGAACCACTCTGCAAATTTCAGCAACCTGAGAAATATCTCCGCTGGCTTCCTTAATGCCTACAATGTTTGGATGCTCTGCAAGCTTTGCTACTGTTGCCGGGTCAATGTTTACTCCGGTTCTGCCCTTTACTGAATAAAGAAGACATGGAATATCCACTGCATCTGCTGTTGCATTGTAATGCTCAATTAGCCCCTGCTGTGAGCACTTGTTGTAGTATGGTGTTACTAGCAGTAGTCCATCTACGCCCGTTGCAGCGATTAGTTTGGCCAAATTTACACCATGTCTTGTATCATTACTGCCACATCCGCCGATAACGGGAACTCTTCCGTTTACTGTATCTACACAGAATTTAATGGTTGCAACATGTTCTTCATCATCTAAAGTTGACGCTTCCCCTGTTGTTCCGCAAACTACAATAGAATCAATTCCTTGCTCAATTTGCCACTCAATAAACTCCTTGAATCTTGGAAAATCCACTGATCCATCCTCTGTAAACGGTGTTACGATTGCCACTCCACATCCTGTAAAAATTGCCATTTTTTCTTCCTCCTGTTGTTCTTAAACTATACTTCTAGATAAAAAAAGTTGCATCTATCGATGCAACGAAAAAACATAGTTCAAGTTGTCATCAATAGCACCTCCACCGGTATTCCGGCAGGAGTCCAGAATATATTCTATCCTGGCCCAGAAGCCACTTGCGCCCAAGCAACCCTTCGGCAATCTCTCCTTTCTTCGACTTCATCAGCTGCCGCCTCTATCGAATACTCTTATCGATTGCTCCTCTATCAACTTTATGTTTTTTATTGTATTAAAACTTTTGTGTTTTGTCAACAATAAATCTGAAAGTTTTTGTGTTTTTTTATTTATTTCTCACTTAATCGAAAAACTTAGCAACAGGCTGACCAGCCAAAGGGAGACTCTTGGCCCTATGTCTAGGTCTGTTTTAGACACACTTTTTTTGCTTTTTTCCTTAGTCTGCAGAGAGTAATTTTCCAAGGCTTCTGCACTGCTCAACGGCCGCATCATCAGGGGCTTCGTTACAAATTAGCCCTTCTCTTAACAGAACTATCCCTTCCTTTTTGCATCTATCCTCCCAATCTCTCATCCATTCTCCGTCTCCCCAGCCATAGGAACCAAATAATGCGACTTCTTTGTTTGCAAGCAAAGGTAAACAATCTGCAAACATCGGCTCAAAGGTTTCTTCTTCCAATACTTCTGCCCCCATTGATGGGCAACCAAAGGCAATCCGATCAAATTCTTCAACCTTTTCAGCATCAAAGACTCCTGCTTCCAATAAGAAAACTTCCTTGTTCTTTGTGGAGGCACCCTCTGCGATAGCTTCCGCCATTGCTTTGGTATTTCCTGTTCCACTCCAGTAAACGACTGCGATTTTATTCATTGTAATTCCACCCTTTCTTTTGTGTATTTACATCCCGTTCTTTTCTTGTGATAATTGATTTTTTCATGTCCTTTCTTATGACAATTGATTTTTTTATGTCCTTTCTTATGACAATTGATTTTCTCATGTCCTTTCTTCACCAATCGACTTGCCCTCAAGTGCGGTTAGTTTTGACTAACCTTATGATAAACAACTGGGTGCAGCACATTGGCTTTTCCCCTAGCAAAGTCACTTACCAATGCAGAGAAGCGCGTCAGATGAAGTTAGTCACGACTAACCCTATTATATCCATCTCCGCCTACTTGTCAAGTTTTATTCTCCAAAACGATAACGATTTATGAACCAAATGTGATAATGTCCGAATATACCAGTTGAGAAAATATCCTAAAAATATCCCTCCTATAGTAGGATGTAGCTTCATACTAAGAAAGAGAGGTACTTCATCATTAGAAAGGTAGAATTAAGAATGAACGAACAACAAAAATATGATATTATCAGAAAAATAACTCTAACAATGATAGAAAATGAAAAATATCAAATTATAAACAAGCCAGTAGACACTATTTGTACACACCTGCTATTTAATTGGTCTCTCAAAGCCTAGCATCAAAGAATAAGGTAAGCAAAACGAGCATTCATAAGGGAATAGACGTGAAGATTGTGGATTGGACATACCTCAAGAAACAAGGGGCATGAGACTTGGCGTGCTGAGCAAGAAACAACGGGCATGAGACTTGGTGCGCTGAGCAAGAAACAAGGGGCATCAAGCTTGGTGTGTTTAGCAAGAAACGTGCCAACTTTTGTCAATTAGCAACGGGCACTCAAAGTCTCAAATTTGCAAAAAATAATAGATGGGCCTTTTTTGCACCCTTTTCCTTTTTTCGGGGGTTCAAATGCAAATTTTTGCACCCTTTGTCCGATTTCAGCATTGAAAATGCAAAATCCCTGGGGTTTTGTGCCTTGGATTAGTCTTGGCCACCTCCAACCTGACTGGCAGTTCCAACTAATGTATAAACATTTTTTTATATGTATAAGTACTTATGTTTTTTGCATTTGAAGGGCCGTTTTCGGCCAAAGGGTGCAAAAAAACGCGATCTATTCTGCTTCGGCCACGGTCGAAAAAAATTCATTATTTTTCGGCCTTCGTTTTACCAACCTTCTCAGCTCCGATCCAACCATTCCAAGATTATCTCCAAAGCAAACTCAGCTGTTCCAAGATTATCTTTGAGCAAACTCAGCCGTTCCAAGATTATCTCCAGAGCAAACTCAGCTGTTCCAAGATTATCTTTGAGCAAACTCAGCCCTTCCCAGATTCATCTCCATAGACTTCCCCTATCAATACTTCCCCAGTGGAGCGTGCCAATTCTCCACTGGGAACTGCCCTTCTATTTTTTTGTTTTTTCCCACTGCTCCATTTTTTGCAAGTAGGTCTTTCCTGTTCCTGAGAGACTGTCTAGATATTGAAAATATTGAAGTTCTCGGTTTAAATCTGCTGCTACCTTAATGGCGTATGCGTTAAATTCCTCTTCTCGTTTATCCAGAGCATAATAGACCAATTCTTTAGGTACAGAAAGAAGAATTTCTTCCATTGGCTTATCACTGAGCACCTCCTCTTCTAGAATATAACGAAATGCCTTGTAGTTTTGGGGGTCTAGGGTTTGTCGAATTCTACTCAATCCATCCAAGGCCTGGGGTACCAGGAACCAAATCTTTAGGGCTGGATTGCTCCAAACCTCTTCCATCTTCATTCCCGTTGTGTACTCCATGATGTGCAAAATTTTCTTGATCTGTGTTCTTAATTGAAGGATATATTCAATGTGCGATTTTACCAAGGAATCCTTGTCCCACTGCCAAATCACATGTCTGCACTTCCAAAATTCAAATAATTTAAATCCCAGCGCGGCAATCATTCGTACCTTCGTTCCCTCCTGCTCAACAATACCCATGGCCTGATTTAGGTTCTTCTCAAGAAGGTAGGAAAGGTCTTCATGGGCTTTTGCTTCCTTATATGCCGCAACTTCTAGCCTCAGCTGACTGTTTATCCATTGATTCAATGGATCCATCGCCTCTAGTATCGTTTCAAAGATGTCCAGACTATCCTGCCGAACGATTTCCCATAGGAGCTTGTCTTTTTCAATGATTATCTGTGCATCAAGAATATCCTTTGTCTGGTCGCCCACAGCAAACAATGTTTCATAGGCCTTTTCTCCTCTTTTTCGATATCCTGCCTTTTTCACCTCTTCATAGGGAATCCGGTACTGGTTTAAAAACTCTTCCACCGTTGGTGGCTTTGCCGGCATTTTGTCCCCATCTTCCACGGTATCCTCTGTAGTATTTGCGCTAGCCTGTCCAGAATCGTAGGTTGCCATGGCAACCTTTGTCAACAGGGCGGTATATTGCTCATTTAGACCACCGGATTGAAAGGCTAGGACAAATTCGGCCATGTCTCCTATGGTTTCCCCTAGATGAACAACTTTTCCTTTTAGCTCCTCCACTTCCCTTGCCAAGTCTTGGTCGGCTATAGCGTAGGTATTAAAAACATCCAAGTAGGAATCTACCATCATCTTGATATTGCTATCCATCAGTACCCCTCCTCCATTCTATTGGAAAAAACATATTCTCCCTCTTCCTCTTTTGGAGGAACAGCAATGCAAGCGACTCTCTTGGTTTTCTCAATGGCCTCCTTGCCAATGTCGGTGATTGTTTTCTTGTTTTTTTTCACTTGCTTCCACACTGTTGCGGCGTCTTGAACATTGTCCATACGCAAATCCAGCTGTGCCTCATGAGGAAGCGTTCCACTTCTCATGGTTTCACAAAAGGCTTTGTATCCTTCCTCTGTAGCAAAGATAAGGTCCTTTAAGTGTGGCGTTGTCTCAAGTGCCTCCATATCTCCCGCTATAGCACAAAATGCCTTTCTTAGCTTGGAAAATTCCTCCGCTTTTTCTGCCTTTTCCTTCTCTGCTGCAATGAGAAATTCCAGATACCCATTATATGCAGCAACAAAGCCACTACGCCGGTTGTAATACTCCGTTTCTGCCGATTTTACCTTTGCATCATAATCTGCAACATAAGCATTTTGCTCATCTTCTGCGATGCGGTTTAATTTTTCTTCATATACCTGCGCCAATTTCAAATTTCCGTTTTCCTCCGCTGCCTTTTGCAATGCAGTTATTTGATCCTTGATCAGTGCTGTTCCCGGTGCCAAATAGTATTTGCTTCCCCTGAGCTTCTCTGCCACTTCTTCAGGGCTTTTACAGTCTTTGATAAATTCTAGTATTTCCCCATAGACCCTTGCTTGATTTGTGCCAAATTTCAATCCTTCATAACCTTGGGCCATTAGGTCATACAGTTCCAATACCTTGTTCATGGTCAACGTTATCCCCTCCTTTTTCTACTCCCGCCAAGACAACCCCTTCCCCTATGGTGCCTCTGGCGTATTTCCTTCTCTTGATCTGATTATATCAAATTTGTACAGAATTTTCAGATAAATTTTTCCCAAGGGTTGACCCCCTGCTTT
>JAVWKI010000089.1:0-1722 GCA_036638575.1 Anaerovoracaceae bacterium
GAGAAGGTCTGTTGAAAAACAAATTAGACCATGATATTATAGTTTATAGAAATGAGCGCGATGTAGACAATTTAATTCGTGACAACGAGAAGTTTTTAAGCACTTCGGTTACGCAAAAAGGCGTTTAAATCGAGGCAAATCCATCAACATGCTTGCATGCTTGATGCGTGCCGATGATTGCATCAACGCCATGGGGGCTTTGCCACTGAGGGTTTCGGTGACAGATTATAACTGCCACCGAAATTCTGAATGTCCCCCGCCTAAGAGGCGGGGGACATTATGGCGTTGTTATAGGAGGAAAACCTAACGTGGCCATCATTGTACCGAAAGGAACAAATGGGGCGTATGTTGAAACAATTAGTAAGATTCCAGGGCAAAGAGAGTTTCTCATTAATACGAATTTCAAACTAGAAGAAGTTGCAGACGGGGAGAACATAAGGATATTTAAGGTGGTGAATGAAAATGACGAACTTGAGTAAGAAAAGAAGTGAAATGACAGAAGAGGAAGGGATAAAGGACCTTGACGACAGAATGAGATCTCAAACAGAAGGGACGATAACCCCAGAACAAAGGGCCCTTGCAAAAAAAAGACATGAAGAAATGGATAAAATGCTGATAGAAGAACTACGTAAGCAAGGTAGGGAAGATTTAATTGCAAGAATGTAAGCGTAAGTAAAGCCACCAGAGATGGTGGTTTTTTTATAACATAGGAAATATCGATTGCGTGACATTTCCTGTGCTTCAAAGAAAACACGAAGTTCGACCCGGGGATAGTTTTTTCGTGGAAAAAATCAAAATCAAACTAGCTTGGGTAGGTAAGTACATCGGGCCAAAAGAACAAGCATGAGAGGCTGTAAAATTAAGGGGGAAAAGAGGCGAATCTAGGCATGGTCATCAGCTTTTCGCGGTATTGGAAATTGAACAAATCTGTGGTATAATACTTTTTCAGTAATGTGAAGAAACGTTTTGATTTAAGGAGAAAAGATGACCGATGAAAAAAAGTCTCAGCCGCTAGGATGTAATCATCCCGGAGGGTATGAAGGCGAAAAGGATTTTTTAAATGTAGATGGGCCGGAGCAAAAGTTAGCGAAACCCACCTTGCTTCTGCACAGCTGCTGTGGGCCTTGTAGTACTGCAGTAATGGAAAGACTTGTAGAAGATTATGACGTAACGGTGTTTTTTTACAATCCGAATATTACTGATGCAGAGGAATATGAACGAAGAAAGCTTGCACAAAAGCAGTGCATTAAGGCATTTAATGGGGATCCGGAGCAAAAAGGAAAGGTCGTTTTTTTGGAAGGACCTTACGATCCACAGTCATTTTATGCGGTGGCAGAAGCCTTTGCAGAGGAAGCCGAGGGAGGGAAGCGATGTGAATCGTGTTTTAAGTTGCGCCTGATCAAGACAGCGGAAACTGCAAGCTTGTTTAACTTTGACACATTTACTACAACCTTGACCGTAAGTCCACATAAGGACTATGGTGCAATTTCTGCTATTGCAAAAAAAATAGCGGTTTCTTACGGTGTGGGATTTTTGGATATGGATTTCAAAAAGAAAGCAGGGTTTCAGCGGAGCATAGCGCTTTCAAAGAAGTATGATTTGTATAGGCAAAGGTATTGCGGATGCGAATATTCTAAACCTGAAGAAGAGTAATCAGGGAAATGAAAAAGGAAAATAAGATAAACTAAAGGTAGCTAGATTAAAAGGGGTGTTCTAAGTCAT
>JAVWKI010000089.1:1732-6948 GCA_036638575.1 Anaerovoracaceae bacterium
TAAACTAAAAAATAAAAAGAAGAAATGGAGTAAAGAAAAATGTCAAAAACGATATTGCCGATGGGGTATTCCCCAACAATTGACTACATGGAATCGCAAAGAGCGATTAAAAAGATTAAGGATTTTTTCCAGCAAGAATTGGCTTATGGGCTGAATTTAAGGCGGGTTTCCGCACCTCTTTTTGTTCCACCGGAAAGTGGCTTAAACGACAACTTAAACGGAGTAGAACGAACAGTTTCTTTTACCATCAAGGATATGGATGAAGCCAATGTGGAGATTGTTCAGTCTTTGGCAAAGTGGAAGAGAATGGCACTGGGCAAATATGGAATTAAACCGGGCCATGGAATTTATACCGACATGAATGCCATTAGAAGAGATGAAGAGCTAGATAACCTACACTCTATTTATGTGGATCAGTGGGACTGGGAAAAGGTAATTCGAAAAGAAGATCGAACAGACGATTTTTTGGAGGAAACGGTGGTAAAAATCTACAATGCCCTAAAGAATTTGGGAGACTTTGTTAACCGTCATTATCCGGAAATCAAAACTGAACTTCCTAACGAAATTTTCTTTGTGACCACACAGGAGTTAGAGGATAGATATCCGGATTTCACCGCTAAGGAGAGAGAAAATGCCATTGCAGAAGAGAAGCGAGCGGTATTTATCAAAAAAATTGGTGGAAAATTAAACTCAGGAGAAAAGCATGATGGAAGAGCACCGGATTATGATGATTGGGAGCTAAACGGAGACATTATCCTTTGGAATGATATTCTGAACCAGGCCTTTGAGGTTTCTTCTATGGGAATCCGAGTAGATGAAGAGGCTATGGCTAGACAGCTGAAGCTTTATGATGCAGAGGAAAGAGCAGCACTGCCCTTCCATAAGGCAATCTTAGAGAAGGCGCTACCTTACACTGTAGGGGGAGGAATTGGCCAAAGTAGACTTTGTATGTACTTTTTAAGAAAGGCACATATTGGAGAGGTTCAGGTTTCTGTGTGGCCGGAAGATATGATTCGTGAGTGTGAAGCAAACGACATCTTCTTGCTGTAGGAGCGAGAATGAAGTATGTAAACTTGGTGATTGATAACAAAAGCGATAGCACGGATAATTTTTTCACCTATGGCTGCAATGATGATAAGGTCCGCCCGGGGCAAAAGGTTTATGTTCCCTTTGCAAGAGGAAATAGAGAACGAGAAGCCTATGTAATGGAAGTCATTGATGAATTGCCTGAACAAAAATTCAAGCAGTTGAAATATGTTTTGCGTATTGATGAGGAGGTTTCTCTTACAGAAGAGATTCTTCACACCTGTATATGGATGCGAAATCGATATCTTTGCAGATATATCGATGGAATAAAGCTGTTTACTCCGGCAGGAAAGCCTTCAAAGCGGGGGAAAAAACGTATTCCCCATGAGGATATTTCCGGAGAAATACAGGAAGAACGGCAACTGACTCAGGAGCAGAAGGCTGCACTTTTACCCATTGAAGCGGCATTGGAGGGAGAAGTACATCGACGCTTTCTTCTTCATGGAATTACCGGAAGCGGAAAAACGGAAGTCTACATGCAAGCCATTAGCAAGGGGATGGACCTAGGGAAAACGACCATCATGTTGGTGCCGGAAATCTCTCTTACGAAGCAAATCATTGACCGATTTATCGGCAGATTTGGCGGGGAGAACATTGCTATCTTGCATAGCAGGCTTTCTTTAGGTGAGCGATACGATGAGTGGAAACGAATTCGATCGGGCAAGGTGAAGATTGTGATCGGCGCTAGGTCTGCAATATTTGCTCCCCTGACCAACATTGGACTGATCATCTTAGATGAGGAGCATGAAGCGACCTATAAGTCGGATATGTCTCCTAAGTATGAAACGGTTGAGCTGGCAATTAAGCGGGCAAGGGCCTTTGGCGGCACGGTGATTTTGGGAAGTGCTACGCCGTCGGTGGTCTCTTATCACCGAAGTGAGGAGGGGATTTATCACCGCCTTTCCTTGGCAACACGTTATAATGCGGTAGATTTGCCGGAAGTAGACATTGTAGATATGCGGGAAGAGCTGAGAGATGGAAATAAAAATATTTTTAGCAAAAAGCTTTATCAGGGCGTTGAAGAAAGCCTTGCCGCAGGGAAGCAGGTAATCTTGTTTCTTAACCGAAGAGGCTACTCTACCTTTGTTTCTTGTCGGGAATGTGGCTATGTAATGACCTGTCCTAAATGCGGGATTACGTTAACCTATCATAAGGGAAAGGCCCAATGTGCTTGCCACTATTGCGGATTGACCTTACCGGTGCCGACCCTTTGTCCTGAGTGCGGGAGTAAATATATCCGATACTTTGGTACAGGGACGGAGAAGCTAGAGGAGACTGTAGCAGAATTATTTCCGGGTAGAACCATTGCAAGATTGGATTTGGATACCATCAGCAAGAAGGGTGCAGCAGAAAAGATTTTAAGTGCCTTTGAGGCAGGGAAAACGGATATTCTTACCGGAACCCAAATTGTGGCGAAGGGTCTGGATTTCAAAAATGTAGGCTTGGTGGGGATTATCTCCGCAGATATTTCCTTAAATATTCCCGATTACCGTTCCGCAGAACGAACCTTTCAATTGATTACCCAGGCGGCGGGACGTGCGGGAAGGGGAACAGAACGAGGGAAGGTGGTCATTCAGACCTACACCCCGGAAAACTACGCCATAAAGGCCGCGGCTAGACAGGATTACCTAGCATTTTATCAGCAAGAAATTCAGATGAGAGAACTTTTGGACTATCCTCCCTACAGCGATCTAATTCAACTGGTCGTTAGTTCAAAAAATGAGCGGGAGGCCCATGAGGGAGCGAAATATTGGGAAAACCAGTTGCGCAACCTGATTGAAGGGGCAGAGCATCAAATTTTACCGGCAAAACCGATAAAAATCACCTTAGATAAAGAAGTTTTTAAGGAAGCTGTGTTAATAAAAAGCCCAAGAGGGGAAAGAAATAAATATATGGGTGCCTTAAAGGCGATTAAAGAAGCGCAAAAAGGCAATAAACTAAATTATAGTGTAGCTGTGGATGTGAATCCGTACAGCTTGTGGAGGAGTTAAGTAAATGGCATTAAGGAACATTGTAACAGAAGGCGAAGAAATCTTAGGAAAGAAGTGCAGAGTGGTGGAGAAGATCGATGATAAGATCAAAATGATTTTAGACGATATGAAGGATACCATGAGAGAAGGCGATGGTGTTGGCATTGCAGCACCACAGGTTGGCCTATTGAAGAGAATTTGCATTATGGAACCGGAGGAAGGGGTAGTCATTGAATTGATTAACCCAGAGATCATTGAATCAGAAGGCCTACAAGAAGGCTATGAAGGTTGCCTCAGTGTTCCCGGTTATATTGGGAAGGTGAAACGACCTACCCGCGTTCGCGTTCGTGCACTAAACCGAGAAGGCGGACAAGAAAATTATGAATTCAAAGGATTTGAAGCGGTGGTTGCTTCTCACGAAATCGATCATTTAGATGGAATCCTTTATACCTCCAAGGCGGAAGATATTCATCGACCGGAGGAGAGAGAGGAAGCATAGTCAATGAAAATAATGTTTATGGGAACACCGGAATTTGCCGTTCCTACCCTTAGCAAGCTGCAGGAGGCGGGGCATACTGTAGATTTGGTGGTTAGCCAGCCGGATGCGGCAAGGGATAGAGGAAAGAAAACCCTACCTACCCCGGTAAAGGAAAAGGCTTTGGCCTTGGGTGCCACAGTGCTACAGCCGGAAAAAATTAAGAATAATCCGGAGTTTATGGCACAGGTGGAAGAATATGCTCCCGATCTGATTGTTGTGGTTGCTTATGGTAAAATTTTGCCAAAGGAGCTACTGGTGCTACCGCCTTTGGGCTGTGTTAATGTTCATGGCTCCATTCTTCCAAGGTACCGTGGAGCAGCACCTATTCAGCACGCAATTTTAGATGGAGAAGAAGAAACAGGAGTCACCATCATGTATATGGAGGAGGGCCTAGATACGGGAGATATGCTTTCTGTAGCCAGGACACCCATTGAAAAAAAGACCGCGGAGGATCTTCATGATGAGCTTTCGGTAATGGGCGCGGAGCTTTTGGTCAAGACAATCGTAGAACTAGAGGAAGGTAAAATTGTTCCGCAAAAACAAGAGGATAGCCTATCTACTTATGCACCCATGATTGCGAAAAAGGATGGAGAAATTGACTTTTCTCAGCCGGCACAGGTCATTGAACGAAAGGTTCGTGGGTTTTATCCTTGGCCGGGAGCATATACCCATCTTAACGGAACTCTATTTAAGATTTGGGAAGCGGATGTGGATGCAGAGACAGTAGATGCTCCTCCGGGAAGTGTTGTGGCAGTTTCGGACAAGGGAATTGTTGTGGCTACAGGGGAAGGTCGATTGATTTGCAAGGTAATTCAGCTACCGGGAAAGAAGAAGGTTTCTGTTCAGGACTTTATCCGTGGTAATTCCATTGAATTATCTACAATTTTAGGTTAAAATATACTGTGGACAATTGGGAGGAGAAGAACGATGTACTTTGGAATGTTTTACGATCCAACATTTATGTTGTTGATTCCGGCGATTATTTTATCCATCTACGCGCAGAGCAAGGTGAACTCGACCTATCGGCGGTTTGCAGGAATGCGCAACAGAAAAGGAATTACTGGAGCTGAGGCAGCGAGGCGAATCCTAGATGCCAACGGACTTACGGGAATTCCCATAGAAGTGAGTAGGGGAAGATTATCCGATCACTATGATCCAAAAAACAGAGTCATGCGGTTATCGCAGGATGTGTTTAATCAAAATTCCATTGCATCGGTAAGTATTGCAGCCCATGAGTCAGGACATGCGATACAGCATTTGAAAAACTATACACCGCTTGTTGTAAGAAACGTGATTGCGGTTCCGGTTAATGTGATTTCAATGGCAAGCTGGCCATTAATGATTTTGGGAATCGTTATCATTCAAATGGGATATCGAGCAGGGGGAAATCTTATTTTTGATATTGGAATTTTAGCTTTTGTGGCGGTAGTGCTATTTCATTTGATTACACTGCCCGTTGAACTCAATGCGAGCAAACGCGCAATGGAAGAGCTAAAAAAAGAAAATATAATTTTTAATGAAGAAGCAATTGGAGCGAGAAAAGTTCTTTCTGCGGCGGCACTTACCTATGTAGCGGCATTGGCCGTAGCCGTAGCACAGCTGGTTAGATTATTGGTAATAAG
>JAVWKI010000090.1:0-3346 GCA_036638575.1 Anaerovoracaceae bacterium
GATCCCATTGCACAAAACTATATCTACGACAATAGCCTCTATATGCGTGAGCCTCAGTATAAATTTATTATGCCGGCAAAAGCCATTAAGTTCCAAACCGATAGAATTAACGAGCACGTTAAGGTGACCCGTTTACTGGATGGAAATAATCAAGATAAAATTGTTGCCTCCGCTTACGTCAGCCGTGCAGACACCAATAATCTTTACGATGAATTCCTTAACCAAGAAATCGCGGCCTACATCCGAGAAAATGCCTTGGGTAAAATTCTAATCATCCGTTCAATAGAGGTGGATAAGAACATAAAGATTGCCAATGCACAACAGCTCATCCTGACAGAAACCATCTCTGAGGCATTGAAGCGAGACTATACCTATGCCATTTATAATCCAAAATCCAACGAAAAAATCGAAAGAAAGGTTTTGGATGTGCTCCTTCGACAGGGTTTTAGAGAAATCATTATCAAGGGGCAGCATACCGGGCGATATGCGGTAAACATGCGCAACCCTATTACCATATTCCAAAATATGGATATGGTATTAAAGGATCCGTTCTCCAAAAATAGAAAGGTTGAACGTGCCCTTGAGCTGGCCCACCAAAGAATGCAATGGTCCTTAACGGATATGTATCCGGGAAGCTTGGTTCTTTCCTTCAATTCAGGTGTAATGCACCACAAGCTTATTGGAAAGATTACCGCAGAAAACGGCGTGCCGCAAGAACCACTAAAAAAGAGACAGCTTGGCCCATATATGTGCGTTCCTTTTGGGAAAATCCTCAACAGCATGGCCGTTCCCAACACAGTAACCAAGACACTCCATACGGAAAAAAGCTTCGCTCCGGATCTTTCTTCCTTTAGAATTAAAGAATATCCTTTTTATTCTTCCATCGTAAATCAGGTGAAAACCATACAGTCTTTTGACCGACCGGTTATCCTGGTAGATGATATTCTTCACAAGGGATATCGAATGAAGAGCCTAGATCCTATCCTAAAGGAAAACAATATTCAGGTTCAGAAATTAATGGTAGGGCTTCTTTCCGGAAGAGGGAAGGACCTAATGCGGGTTCAGGAACGAGAGGTTGACAGTGTATACTTCGTTCCAAACCTAAAGGCGTGGTTTGTAGAATCCAGCCAATATCCGTTTATCGGCGGAGACGGAGTATCCCGAAACACCGGCACCATAGATGATGCATTTACTGCAATCAATCTAATCATGCCATATATTTCACCGCTATTCCTTGCCGGAATAGACAACGAGGCAACCTTTAATTTCTCTATGGTTTGCCTTGAAAACGCAAGAGATATTTTCAAGACAATAGAAGAAGAGTATCAAAGCATTTTCCAAAGAAAGCTGACCCTAAGCAGGCTATCCGAAGCCATTATCAGCCCAAAAATGCCCGACATTGGCCCTTGTCTTGACTATGACAGAAGCATCGCTCCTTCAGCCTATATGGAAGGAGATATTGAGAAGTTAATTCGATTAAAAGGAATGGTAAAATGAGATATTTAAGTGAATTGATAGAAAAAAAAGAACAAATTACAATGGAAAAGGAGAGCTTTTTTATTGAAAACAGCACCAATCTTCCAGGAAAAAAACGGCTAAACCTTCTTGCCTTAGGCGATGTAGGCAGCACCTTGCTCATGGGACTTCGTCTCATGGGCGGAGATATCCTTGCGTCGATTGGAATCTGTGACATTAGCAACAAGGTAGAAAAACGGTTTGAGATGGAAATCAATCAAATTATGATGCCCTTTGCACCAGATGCCTTCCCCAAGGTTCATATTGCAGAAGACTTATTTGACTGCGATGTCTTTGTGTTCTGTGCATCTAAGGGCGTTCCTCCTGTAGCACAAACAGATGGAGATGTTCGCATGGTGCAATTTGCAGCAAATAAGGAATTAATTTCCCTCTATGCAAAAAAAGCCTTAGCTGCCAACTTCACCGGAAAATTCTACGTAGTCAGCGATCCTGTGGATCCCCTTTGTCAAGCCGCTGTCAATGCAGGACTTTCCCCACAGCAGGTGCGTGGCTACGGTCTAGGGGTAATGAATGCAAGAGCCGCTTATTTTTCAGAAGAAAAAAGCTTGTTCAAAACAGAGGGGCGGGTATTTGGGCCTCATGGAGAAGATCTGGTTGTGGCCAATAGTCTAAAAAATTATGATCAAGAAGAATCTATGCGGTTGACAGAATTGACTATCCGTTCTAATCTAAAGACAAGGGAACTGGGGTTTAAACCGTATATCGCTCCGGCCATGTCTTCAGGGGCAATTTCTATTTTAGAAAACCTTCGGGGCAATTGGCACTACAGCTCCTTGTCCTTCGGCAGTGCTTTTTTGGGCGTAAAAAACCGAATAGACAAGGGGAGAGACCAGGTTGAAAATCTTCCTTTACCCAATAATTTATTTTCACGAATCGAAACCGCTTATGAACATCTCAAAAAAATAGTATAAAAATAGTATAAGGAAGCGAGTGTAAGGAGGCTTGTTATGGCAGATTTAACCATCATTAATCCATTATGTGCAGACAGAAAAAAAACCGAGCGACTGGATAAGCTTATGCAACTTGGCCTTGAAGGCTATACCTACAACGTCATTGAAAGCGAAGAAGAATTTTTGGCCGCAGACCTAAGAAACACCAAATTGATTTTTTCCATTTCTTTGGGGACTTCAGGAATTAACTTAGAGTTTTACAATATGCTCAAAATTATTCGCCTGCATCCGGGAATGTTTGAAGGTAGCGTAGGCGGAGTAATCATTGATGGACAAAGTGAGCTATATACCAAATCCGTTTCTCGAGATATTGTCTTTACTGCAAACCAGGCGGGATGTACCTTCCCGGGAAGACCTTTGGTGGAAGGAACAGGAACCTTGGACAATTATAAAATCATTGCCAAAAATCTGAACACCGATAATTTAGGTGCCTATATGGAATCGGGAAAAGACCTGATTGATCGTGTTGTACACTTCCAAAAACCGGAAGTAAAGCGACCCAACATCCTAATGCTCCACGCAGGAAACAACAAAACCTCTAACACCCTATCCCTTTGGGGACTGGTAAAGGAAGGGCTGGAAAACTGCGACATTACAGAAATTTCCTTGAGAAACGGTGAAGTTTTAGACTGCCGCGGCTGTTCCTACGAGACTTGCCTTCACTTTGGAGAGGAGCAGCGATGCTTTTACGGTGGAGTGATTACCAACGAAGTATATCCGGCCATCCTTAGCTGTGATGCCCTAGTAATGGTTTGCCCCAACTATAACGATGCCATCAGTGCAAACTTGACCGCCTTTATCAATCGACTAACCTCTATCTTCAGAGTACATCGGTTTTACAAAAAGCGACTCTATGCCAT
>JAVWKI010000090.1:3356-6847 GCA_036638575.1 Anaerovoracaceae bacterium
CTAAGTTTGCCTTGATGGAAACAGCCAATGCTCCAAAATCTTTGTTGAAATTGGAAGGGATAGCAGAACGGGCAGCGGAATTTTCCCACAATATGATGGAGGAATTCAACCCTTGCAAAAACGCGTAAGAATAGAGTATACTGAAGTGTACTTAAGAGAGGAGGTATGCCCATGGAAGAAAAAAAAGATTTTGAAGTACTTGTAGAGGAGGTACTGGACCTTTTACGCGACAAGCAATATAGAAAAACGCGAGACGAACTCCTTAACTACAATGCTGCCGATATTGGTGAAGTGTTGGAAGAAATCATCGATGAACTTGATTTAGATACTGCGATTATTGTTTTTAGAATGTTACCGAAGGATACTTCTGTAGATGTGTTCTCTTATTTGCCCACAGATGACCAGCTGCTGATCATCAATGGAATTACAGACAGAGAAATTAATTATATTATCGACGAATTAGACTTTGACGATAAAATCGACGTTTTAGAAGAGCTTCCGGCAAATGTGGTGGATAAAATTTTAGAAAAAACACCAAAGCATGAACGGAAGCAGATCAATACTTTTTTGAATTACCCCGAAAACTGTGCCGGAACCCTAATGACTCCGGATTACATCAGTTTGGAAAAAAATATGACGGTAGGAGATGCGCTTGCCTATATTAAAACCGAGGGAATGGACAGTGAGACAATCTACACTTGCTATGTCAAGGATACCGGAAGAAAGCTCCTGGGAATTCTCTCCCTACGAACCTTGGTAATCAGTGATCACAGCACACCGATTCTGGATCTGATGCATACAGATTTTGTCTCCATCAATGTATATGAAGACCAAGAAGAGGTATACGAACAATTTAAAAAATACGGCTATCTTGCCATCCCCGTTGTGGATAATGAAGCACGACTGGTGGGAATTATCACCATGGACGACATCTTCGATGTTATTGAAGAAGAAACCACAGAGGATATGGAAAGAATGGCCGGAGTTGTTGACGGATCCACAACTGAGTATTTGGACATGAGTGTATGGAAGCATATTAAAAACCGGCTTCCGTGGCTAATTCTATTGATGCTGTCTTATGTCATCACCGGCGGAATCATCAAAAACTTTGAAGGTCAGCTTAGTGCAGTAATTGCACTTGTTGCCTACATGCCCATGCTGATGGGAACCGGAGGAAACTCAGGATCACAATCGGCAACCTTGGTTATTCGTAGCATGGCCGTTGGAGATATTGATCTTAAGGATGCCATCAGGGTCCTTTGGAAGGAACTAAGAGTAAGCTTTGTTATCGGCATTGTCCTCAGTGCCTTTAATTTCGTTCGAATCTTTTGGATTGAACAAGAGGGAATAGGCGTAGCACTTACCGTCTGCATTGCAATGATTGCCATTGTCATGGCTGCAAAGACCATAGGTAGCATGCTGCCTATGCTAGCAAAGAAGGTGGGTATCGACCCTGCGCTTATGGCAAGCCCGATGATCTCTTCCCTAACGGATATGATCTCTGTCCTTGCTTATTTCCTTCTCGCTACGTTAATTCTTGGAATTTAACCCCAATATAAACGGGAAAAGGAGTGGAACTACCATGGAAGGGATAAACATACTTGATGAAAAGGATATCCGCGGACGATTAAAGCCTCGTCCCAAGGATTCCCACAAAGGTACTTTTGGACGCTTGCTCATCTTTGCAGGCTCTTTGGGCATGGCCGGTGCAGCCATTTTATGTGGCAAAAGCGCCCTTCGTTCCGGAGTAGGCCTTGCACAATATGCTGTACCCAAGGAACTTTTCCCTATTTTGCAAGTTGCCGTTCCAGAGGCAACCTGCATCGAACGCGAAAGAAAAACCATAGAATCCCTCTATGATGCTATGGCCATCGGCCCGGGACTGGGAGAACACCGAGGGGACGGAATGCTCATGAAGGAGATTTTGCAGGATTATTTGGGGAATTTGGTTTTAGATGCAGATGGATTAAACAACATTCTGCGATTTTCCCTCAAAACCGAATTGCAAAACACAGGGGCCAAAACCATTATCACCCCGCACCCCGGAGAAGCTGCAAGGCTTTTGGGACTAGAGAAAATTATTGACAGAGAAAAAACAGTACTACGCTTAGCACGAGAATTGAATGTAATCGCAATACTAAAAGGACAGCATACGCTTATTGCCACACCTCAAGGAGAAGTATACCAAAACCCTACCGGGAATTCAGGAATGGCCACCGGAGGCAGTGGGGATGTACTTACCGGCATTATTGGTGCTTTATTGGCCCAAGACTATCTGCCCATTGATGCGGCGACGATAGCAACCTATGTCCATGGTAGAGCAGGAGATCTTTGTGCCGCTTCACTTGGAGAAATTGGAATGACCGCCGGGGATATTGTTTCCTATATTCCTAAGGCGTTTATGGAACTTATGAAAACTATGGAGGATTAAATGAATTTGATTGAACTGAACCAAACAGTAATACAGGTAAAACAAACTGTATTGCAAGCAATTCATGCAGCAGGCTCCGGTCACCCGGGTGGCTCTCTTTCCGCTGCAGATATTGTTACTGCACTATATTTTGACGCAATGAACATCAACCCAGAGGACCCAAAAATGCCTGGCAGAGATCGTTTTGTTCTGTCTAAGGGGCATGCTGCACCCATACTGTATTCGGCTTTGGCCCATCGCGGATATTTCCCGGTAGAAGATGTACTTTCCCTAAGAAAGCTAGGAAGTAAATTCCAAGGCCACCCAGATATGCACAAGGTCAAAGGCGTAGAAATGTCTACCGGTTCCTTAGGGCAGGGTCTTTCTGTTTGTGTGGGCATGGCACTGGCTGCAAAGCTAGACAATGATCCGGGCAGAATTTATACACTAATGGGAGACGGAGAGCTTCAAGAAGGCATGGTTTGGGAAGCAGCAATGGCTGCAAACCACTACAAGCTAAACAATATCACTGCCTTTGTGGATTGGAACGGTTTACAAATTGACGGAAAAAATGAAGATGTCATGACCGTTGCTCCCTTAAAAGAAAAATTCGCTGCCTTCGGTTGGAATGTTCTTTCTATCGATGGCCACAACCTAGAAGAAATTTTGGCTGCAGTAGAAGCTGCAAAAGCTTACGCTGACGGGCCTACAATGATTATCGCAAAAACACATAAGGGCCATGGGGTTTCCTTTATGGAAGATCAAGCCGGTTGGCACGGAAAGGCGCCAAATGACCAGCAGCTAGAACAGGCTCTTGCAGAATTGAGAGGTGCATTATAATGACAGAAAAAATGGCAACAAGGGAAGCCTACGGAAAAGCCCTAATAGAACTAGGTAAACAACATGAAAACTTAATCGTAATGGATGCGGATCTTTCCGGCTCCACCAAAACTGCAGGATTTGCAAAAGAATTTCCTCAGAGATTTTTCAATATGGGAATCGCCGAGCAAAACCTATATGGTTCCGCTGCCGGACTTGCTCACTCAGGAAAAATCGTTTGTGCCAGCACCTTTGCGATGTT
>JAVWKI010000091.1:0-3053 GCA_036638575.1 Anaerovoracaceae bacterium
CCTCCTCCTTTGGAACGGCATAATCTTTTGAGATAAATCCCCATTTTTCTACTAAGGGGAATACCGTAATGTCAAAGGCGCCTTCTGTGTCAGAATATAAGTCTATTGCCTTGCCAATCACCTCCTTTGTTGCACCCTCTACGGTGCCTTTTCCCTCTTGATTTACTTTATAAATTTGTCCTTTAACATTGTTCGTTGCAAATTCTTCATCTAGCTTCTTTATTTCTCCAATGGCTTTTTCTGTGGCCGCTTGGCCGTTCTTTCCATAAGCCGTTACACTCATCTGCGTATCCATTGCAAAGAGCTCTTTTTTGCTTGGCGTTTCCGCCTCCTGCGCTTTTCCTCCAAGGGCTTCGCCTCTACCGGTACTCAAGAAAAGTACGCCTCCTACTACAATCAGCAGGACGACAATCAGTCCAATTTTTTTCACGTTTAACTCCTTAACTGTAAATGGCCCATATCAAGCCTGCTGCCAGTAGCAGCGTTTGTAGGCTTATTGCAGCCATCCCTGTTGGTTTCAATTTTTTTATGCCAAAGGTAATGTGTTTTTTCGGGCAAAGGTCTACACATTTTCCACATTGAATACATTCCCCAAGCTGATTATTTTCTGGATCTAGTGCTAGTTTTACAGGGCATTTCACCTCACACAAAGCACATCCGCTGATACACGCTTCTCGATTTCTTCTTAATACACTCATGGGTAAATACGGTAAAATTGCGAATATCGCCCCCATTGGGCACAAGACTTGGCAAAAAAATCGTTCCATCAATGCCATCCCCAGCAAAACAAAGAGGAAGATCACTACCCCCAGCTTCATGGTACCAAAGGCAAACTGCCCTGTAGTGATTGTCGAAAAGGTTCCCCAAGGATCTAGGGAAGAGATCAGATCATATTTCCCCAGAAAACAGAAAATAAGGATTCCTGCCAACAATACATATTTAATTTTTTGACTGATGATGATTGTTTTTTTTGAAAAGGAAAACGGCTTTTTTCTTTTCAATACGTTCTTCTGTATCCAGCAAGAAAGTCCGTACACCCCATCCCCTAAGGTGCCAAAGGCACAGGCATATCCACAAAAGAAACGGCCCATTATGATGGTCATCAACACGAGCACCGCTAGAGTTTTTACCAATCCATTGAATTCGATGGGTTCCACCAAATGAATCTGCCCCAAAATATATCTTACTCCGCCAAAAGCAGCAGCCCAGGCCCCACTGTATAAGAGAAAAAATCCAATTTGAATTATCGCTCTTATGATACGATGTCTATTTTTCCACTGCTTCATCCGAACCCTCCGCTTTGGACAAGGCATCTTTTTTATTCCGTTTGATGTAAAGGTTGCACCCGATATGGCTTCCACCTGCGGGCTATCCGATGCGACAATCCGCTCTGCAACGGCTATGGCCATATTGTAATAAGCCGCATCTTCTTTTTCTGCGGAGATAATTTTCATCTCCTTGATGTGTCCCTTCTCTACTTGTAGTTCTGCAGTTACCGGTCCCCCATAACCGATGCCGGTTCCTTGATAGGTTCCATCCTTGTAGTTTCCCACACTTTGGACTTTTGTCCTATTGATTGTTTCGCTATTTTTTTCCCGAATCTCCTCGTATTGTCCTGCTTTCACATTAAAATAAGCCAGAGCGGTAAGAATTATTGCAAAACATATCACTCTTGATAACATTATTGTTTTACTCATGTCCCCTCCTATGGTATAATGTGGTTAGTTCAAACTAACCGTGCCTAAGGATAACAAAGATTTGATTTTAAGTCAATACTTTTGAAAGGATTTTATGATTAAGAAAAAATACATTACGTTTCCGGATATTATACTGATTATTTTTCTTGCACTTTTGGGTTTGGGGGCAACGTTCTTTTTGTCCTTTAGCCAAAAGGATGGCAAGATGGTACAGATTTACCAAGAAGGGAAGGAATACGGAACCTATCCCCTAAGTGAAGATCGGAAGATCCCCATTCAACAAGGAGATCAGTTTAATCTTGTTCTTATTGAAGGAGGGCATGTTTCTGTTGAGGATTCCAACTGCCCCGGCAAGGATTGCGTCCATCAGCACCATATCAGTCAAAGCAATCAAGTGATTACCTGCCTTCCCCACAAGGTGGTAATTGAAGTTAAAGGAGGGGAGAGTCAATTTGATGCAATTTCACAATAAAACATATTTTCTCGCTTATGCCGGAATCCTTGTTACTTTATCTCTGATTTTTTCCTATATAGAGGCGCTGATCCCCTTCTCCCTAGGGATACCGGGAATCAAAATCGGTATTGCCAATATTGTGGTGATTACTGCCCTATACCTTTTAGGTGCCCGCGCTGCGATTTGCATTAATATCGTCCGTGTATTCATTGCCGGATTTCTTTTTTCCGGAGTATTTGGGATCCTTTACTCTCTCTCCGGTGCAATTTTTTCTCTTGCAGTGATGATCCTATTGAAAAAAACAGGCAAATTTTCTATTCTTGGTGTTTCTGTTGCAGGTGCAGTATTTCACAACTTTGGGCAAGTCCTAATGGCCGCACTCCTGGTGGAGACCCCAAAGATGTTCCTCTATTTCCCGCTGCTGATTTTTTCCGGAATTGGTTTTGGCCTTTTGATTGGACTGCTCTCCACCTTGATTCTCAACCGGCTGAAGTTAAGTTCAATCGGCCTTGGTAGCTAAAGCTTCCGGATCATGATGTAATTCCCGGTTCTTGCCTTCCCGAGCTAGGCGCTCTGGACTTTTCGGTTTGATATTCTTCAAAATGTATTATATAATACCCTTAATATGGTTAGGAGGCAACTATGAAACAACTAAAAGAAGTATTAAAGGATAGAATCTTAATGAGGTATAGCTTATTCATCGCATTTACTGCGGCTTTGCTCTACATCTTATATTTTATCATCAAAAATCTGGACGATATTGCTCTTCTTGGCGGAAAAGGGTTGAGTAGCGTTTTAGGTGCCTTGGCTCCCCTATTTGTGGGTATGGTCATTGCTTATTTGGTCAATCCCCTTGTGGAGACCATGGATAAGCGGCTAATGCCTAAGCTAATTCGCACCCA
>JAVWKI010000091.1:3063-3833 GCA_036638575.1 Anaerovoracaceae bacterium
AACACCAAGCGGGAGAAAAAGAAACGATTACTTAGTGTTTTTCTTTCTTATCTTTTGATTATGGCCTTTGTCGTTGCCATTATTTACGGCTTTGTGGCACTAATTATGGGGCAGTTTGTCTTTGCCAGCCTGCCAAAAATGATGGATAGTGTGGTTAATTACTTTCTTTCCTATGAGGAGACGGTTAAATCTTGGGTCGCCAACATCCCTGCGGGTGTGCTGTCAGACAAGGTTCAAGCGATTGCCGATTCCTTCCTTACCTGGATTACCAATAACTTCAGTACAAAATCTGTGGTAAATACGGTTACGGGTATTGGCGGAAATATTGTAAACTTTGTGATTGGCATTATCGTGAGTATTTATCTGGTTTATGACAAGGACTTTTTTATCGGTCTTTGGCACAAATTGATTTATTTGCTCTTCCCTCAGCGTGTTGGAACGACCATCAACAATTCTCTTACCGAAGTAAACAGTGTAGTTTCTCAGTTTGTTCGGGGAGTCTTGCTGGATGCGCTGATTGTTGCAGTTTTATCCTCCATCGGACTTTCTATCCTAGGATTGAAGTTTGCTGTATTTATTGGTATCTTTGCCGGCGTTTGTAACGTTATTCCATACTTTGGACCGGTGCTGGGCATGATTCCTGCATTTCTCATCGGTCTACTTACCGAGGGGTTCTGGCATGGTGCTTTTGCGATATTGGTGCTGCTCATCGTTCAGCAAATCGACTGTAATATCATTTACCCTAAGGTTGTGGGCTCATCAACCGGACT
>JAVWKI010000091.1:3843-4934 GCA_036638575.1 Anaerovoracaceae bacterium
TCCTTGCCGTTTCTCTTGGGGGTGTATATGGCGGCCTTGTGGGCATGGTCATTGCGGTTCCCATTATCGGGGTGCTACAAATCTTTGTGATTAAGTGGGGCAAGGCAAGAGAGCTAAAGCTTGATGCACGAAAAGCGGCAGAAGCACCACAACAAGAATAAGGCCGAATAAGACAAGCAAATTGTCATAAGTTAAGTCATACTAAGCAAAATAAAAAACCCGAGAAAAGCATTGCGCTCCTCTCGGGTTTTATTGTTTATACTAATTCCAAAAATACTTCTTCAGCACAGTCCCCTCTTCTAGGTCCTAACTTTAATATTCTTGTGTATCCGCCGTTTCTCTCAGCGTATTTTGGTGCTATTTCTTCAAATAGCTTTGTTACTACATCTTCGTCGTAAACGTATGCAAGTACCTGACGTCTTGCGTGTAGGTCTCCACGTTTAGCAAGTGTAATCATTTTTTCTGCTTCTCTTCTGGCTTCCTTAGCTCTGTGGTTTGTTGTTGTGATTCTCTCTTCTCTGAAAAGATCAGTAACGAGATTTCTCAACATAGCTTTTCTATGAGCCGTAGGTCTGCCCAGTTTTCTGTAGCCTGGCATGTCCGTATTCTCCTTTCTTTAGTCGTCTGTCTCACGAAGTCCAAGTCCAAGCTCAATAAGCTTTAGCTTAACTTCATCTAGAGATTTTTTACCAAGGTTTCTAACTTTCATCATATCATCTTCTGATTTGTGTGTAAGTTCCTCAACCGTGTTGATGGAAGCTCTCTTCAGACAGTTGAATGAACGAACTGAAAGTTCAAGTTCTTCTATTGTCATTTCTAGTGCTTTTTCTTTTTGGTCTTCTTCCTTCTCAACCATGATTTCCATTATCCCTGTGCTGTCCGTAAGCTGAATAAACAGGTTCAAATGCTCCTGCATTATCTTTGCTCCGATGGATACACCTTCTTTTGGTGAAATGGAACCATCTGTCCAGATTTCCAATATCAATTTATCGTAGTCCGTTACTTGGCCTACTCTTGTATTTTCCACTGTAAAGTTGACTTTTTTAACCGGGGTGTAAATAGAATCAACTGGGATTACCGCTATTGGTGTG
>JAVWKI010000091.1:4944-6507 GCA_036638575.1 Anaerovoracaceae bacterium
GTTTTGCTCTGCTAGCACATAGCCTCTTCCCTTAGATAGGTTGATTTCCATAACTAGGGTTGCATTTTCTTCTAGTGTTGCAATGTGTAGATCCGGATTAAAGATCTCCATGTCTGCATCACCGATAATGTCCGCTGCTGTTACTTCTTTCGGTCCTACCGCGTTGATGATAACACGCTTGGTGTTATCTGTTCCACTTAACTTAACGGCCAATTGCTTAAGGTTCAGAATAATTTCTGTAACATCTTCCTTGGCTCCCGGAATTGTTGAAAACTCATGAAGTATACCGTCGATCTTAATTGATGTCACAGCTGCCCCAGGTAGTGAGCTCAGAAGGATTCTTCTTAAACTGTTCCCCAAGGTTGTTCCATATCCTCGCTCAAGCGGTTCAACAATAAACTTACCATAATTCGCATCTTCGTCTGAAAATATGCATTCAATTGTCGGTTTTTCAATTTCTATCATTAAAAATCCTCCTTTACCCTCCAAGTGTCAACTGCTAACTGCTAGTTACTTGGAGTACAATTCAACGATTAAGTGTTCTGCGATTGGTGTGTCAATGTCTTCCCTTGTTGGTATTGCAACAACGGTTCCTTCTAACTTAGCAACGTCAACGCTCATCCAGTTTGGCACTGTGATTGACATATCTTTAATCTCCTTGAACTTAGGAGAACTTGCGCTCTTTTCCTTAACTTTAATCACATCTCCTGCTTTTACGATGTAAGAAGGAATATCTACCTTCTTGCCATTTACAGTGAAGTGACCATGTACAACAAGCTGTCTTGCTTCTTTTCTTGATGAAGCAAATCCAAGTCTGAATACTGTGTTATCCAATCTTGTTTCCAATAAGATAAGTAAGTTTTCACCGGCCTTACCTTTTTGTCTTGTTGCCTTGTCAAATAGATTTCTGAACTGCGTTTCCTGCACTCCGTAGAATCTCTTTGCTTTTTGTTTTTCTCTCAACTGAAGACCATACTCGGAAGTCTTGGCTCTTCTGCCCTGTCCATGTTGTCCAGGAGGGAAATTTCTTCTTTCCAAAGCACACTTAGTGCTATAGCATCTTTCACCTTTCAAGAAAAGTTTTTGACCTTCTCTTCTGCATAGTCTGCAGTTAGCATCTGTATATCTTGCCATTTAATTTACTCCTCCTTTCATTACACTCTTCTTCTCTTCGGCGGTCTACATCCATTATGTGGAATCGGTGTGATATCCTTAATCATTGTGATATCTAGTCCAGCTGACTGAAGTGCTCTAATTGCAGCTTCTCTACCGGAGCCCGGGCCCTTAACATAAACTTCTACAGTCTTCAGACCGTGTTCCATTGCGCCTTTAGCAGCTTCTTCTGCAGCCATCTGAGCAGCAAAAGGTGTAGATTTTCTTGAACCCTTGAATCCAAGTGAACCTGCACTTGACCATGATAATGCATTACCTGCAAGGTCAGTCAATGTAACAAGTGTATTATTGAAGGTAGACTGAATATGAGCCTGGCCTTTTTCAATATTTTTTCGTTCTTTTTTCTTTTTTCTAGTCGCTTTTTTCATCGCTTTAGCCATTTTATTCTAC
>JAVWKI010000091.1:6517-6733 GCA_036638575.1 Anaerovoracaceae bacterium
TCCTTACTATTTTTTCTTACGACCCACAGTTTTCTTAGGGCCCTTACGAGTTCTAGCGTTTGTCTTAGTCTTCTGTCCTCTGACAGGAAGTCCTCTTCTGTGTCTGATACCTCTGTAGCATCCGATTTCCATTAATCGCTTCACGTTAAGGGAGATGTCTCTTCTTAAGTCACCTTCAACCATGTACTCTTCGTCGATAATGTGTCTGATTTTTCC
>JAVWKI010000092.1:0-6626 GCA_036638575.1 Anaerovoracaceae bacterium
AGGAGGTTTCCTTGGGTGGAAATCATCCGGTATATCGTTACGCAATGCCAATGTTTTTGGAGGTGTGAAATGGCAGAATTTTTGAAGCAATATCAAGTAACCATAGAAACCATAGGGCCACTATTTATTGGTGCAGGCAAACAATTACGAAAAAATGAATACATACTGGAAGGAAAAAGGCTTTATCCTATTGATGAAGTGAAGTTAATGGCTTTGTTGAAGCGGTATAATTTACTAGATAAATTTGTTAAAGACTATAAAACAAAGTTGGCCGACTGGTTAAAAAAGGAGAGCGTAAATTCCGAAGAACTTGCAAATCTTGGCAAATATGAATTGGACTGTAGAGCGGTTGAAAAGGGTACATTGGAGAGAGATATACAGTTGTTTATGAAGGATTGGCAAGGAAAACCTTATGTGCCAGGAAGTAGCCTAAAGGGGGCATTGAGAACTGTACTTCTAGGAAGCGAAGTGATGCAAAATAGAGGTGCTTATGGTAGGCTTGCCCAGGAAGTAGAAAGGAAGGCGAACAAGGAAGGTAAGGGAATTAACAGAGAAAGCAAGAAACTTGAAGAAATGGTATTTGGGAAAGTAGTTGGGGTAAAGGAAGAACGAGTGATTCGAGATACTTTGAGTGGGCTTCGGGTTTCTGACAGTAGGCCCCTAGAGGTTACAGATCTTACCCTATGTCAAAAAATTGATGTAGGGGTAGATGGCAGGGAAGAGTTCGTGAAACTGGTTCGGGAATGTATTCGTCCGGGAACAAAAATCATTTTTGACCTTACCATTGATACTTATCAGTGTGACATTGATGGAGAAAAAATCATGGAGGCTGTGAATCTATTTTTAGCACAATATAACCAAGCTTTTTTGTTAAAATTTCCAGAGCGTAAGATCTTAACCTATGAGAAGGATGTGATTTATTTAGGTGGCGGAAGTGGATATGCAACGAAGACCGTTTCCTATAATTTGTTAGATGAACGTCGTAGCGCGGATACCGTTGGGAAGATCATTGATGGGACATTGGAGGGGAAAATGAGAGCGCGTCATAAGCATAAACTGGATAGTAAAAAATATGGTGTTTCGCCTCATATGGCAAAGGAAACGAAGTATGATGGATGTCCAGGACAAATGGGTGCTTGTAAGATAGCAATAGAGCAGGTTTAAGCCGATGTTGAAATTTAAACAAAAAATAGATACTAGAACAAAAAACAAACAATGTTTTCGGGCGACTATGTTTTTCGCCGAAAACAGGCCTACTAAGAATTGCTGTGCAACGCCTAGGACGGGCAGAATAGAAAGAAATGAATCCCCGAGAGGGGACGGAAACAAATAGCACCACTGTACGTAAGCTTCACACTCTGCCAATAGAAAGAAATGAATCCCCGAGAGGGGACGGAAACTAAAATATATCTATCTATCCTAGAGAATGTATCTATAGAAAGAAATGAATCCCCGAGAGGGGACGGAAACTCTGTAATAACCCAACTGTATTCATCATCTATAATCTCAATAGAAAGAAATGAATCCCCGAGAGGGGACGGAAACTATCCGAGATACCGTACCACAAATTTTTATCTGCATATAGAAAGAAATGAATCCCCGAGAGGGGACGGAAACTCAAACTCAAATTCTTCAACCTCTTTTTTAATCTCATAGAAAGAAATGAATCCCCGAGAGGGGACGGAAACCTTAGTGAAGTTATCGAAGAATTTGACTTAAATGTCATAGAAAGAAATGAATCCCCGAGAGGGGACGGAAACCATCTTTTACCTCCTTGTAATTTCCACAGATTGTGTAATAGAAAGAAAAGAATCCCCGAGAGGGGACGGAAACACAGTAAGGTCGATTCTTATCGTCGTTTTTTCCACATAGAAAGAAAAGAATCCCCGAGAGGGGACGGAAACCAAATGAGGGGATTGATATGGGTAATGAATGGAGGAGACGATGAGTTATTTATATGTTAGGGAAAACGGTGCACAAATAAGTATTAACGGTGGATATTTTGTGGTATTGCAAAAAGATGGATTAGAGCGAAAAATACCAAAAGAAACGTTAGAGTCGATTTCTATTTTTGGAAATGTGACAATAACAAGCCAATGTATAAAGGAGCTATTGAGAAGAGGAATACCTGTATCATATTTTTCCCCCGGGGGACAATATTTTGGGCGTTTACAATCAACGCGGCATATAAATGTTTTAAGGCAGAAGCAACAATTTGCTTGTTGTGCAGACAATATGTTTTCCTTGAAACTGTCCAGGGGTATAATAGAGGCGAAAATTTCTAATCAATTTATTCTTTTAGAGAGATATATAAAAGAAAAAACAGAACGGATAAATCGGAATTTAGTTTTGATGAAAAGGTACCGTGAAAAGGTAAGACATGTAGAAAATTTAAATGAGCTAATAGGTTTTGAAGGTTTAGCTGCACGAACCTATTTCGAGATAATTTCAGAGTTAGTGGATGAGGAGTTCAAGTTTTCAGGAAGAAGTAGGAGACCTCCGAAGGATCCCTTCAACGCTATGATTAGTTTAGGATATACATTGATTATGTATGAAGTTTATAGTGCACTTGAAAATAAAAGCTTAAATCCATATGCGGGTTTTCTACATCAAGATCACATTAATCACCCAACCTTGGCTAGTGATCTCATTGAAGAGTGGAGGCCAGTGATTGTGGATTCGTTGGTGTTGAGCCTGATTCAGGGCCAAGACGTTACAATAGACGATTGTCCACAAGATTTTGATACGGGGGGGAGTTTTATACCAACTCGGGGGATGGAGGTATTTTTGAAGAAATTTGAAAAAAAGTTATCTACGCAGACAAAATATTTATCTTATGAAAAATCCTCAATGAGTTTTAGGAGGGCAATACAAAGGCAAGTGGAGGCCTTAACAAAAGCGATAGAAGAAGAGGAACCGGAAATATATTTACCGATAAGAATTAGGTAGGTGGAGTGATGGAAAGAATGAATTATGAGCCTGTTGCTGAAAGAGATGTTGACCCGCAGAAAAAATTAATATTAATTATTTATGATATTACAGATAATAAAGCTAGAGGAAAATTTGTAAAACTAATGGAAAGTTTTGGGTTCAGGGTACAGAAATCTGCTTTTGAAGCATTGGTAACAAAGAGAATGTATAAGAAAGTAATAGAAGAGATTCCTAGATTTGTTTCTCCAAAGGATAATGTAAGGGTATATAAATTAAATAATAGCAATGAGCTGTATACTTGGGGAGATGTACATAGTGGATTTGATGAGGAAGTTATTATTATTTAGGAAATGATGAGGATAGTATTATGAGAGAAAAAGTGTTATTAACAGCAGTAGGTTCAACGGATCCGGTGAGAGGATACCATGATGGGCCGATGCTACATATCTTGAGAAATTATAGACCACAAAAAGTTTATATCATCTTGACAAAAAAGATGGAGGAATTGGAGGCGGAAGATAAGCGGTTTTCCGCGGCAATAAAAAATTTTGATTTGGCAGTAGAAGTGGAGTTTATTTACAGTGCAATAGAAAATCCGGCGGAATTTAATGCATTTGATTGTTTTGAGCAATATATGGATAAAGTAAAAAAAGAAAATCCAAGTAGTGAGATCTTGATCAACTTAACCTCGGGAACGCCACAGATGATTTTGAAGTTGGCATTACTTTCGGAGTCGGTTAAATATAATGCATTGCCGATTCAAGTGATGACCCCAGCTAAAGATGCCAATACGGATCCTACAGCAATTCAAGATTATGCAGGAGAGGATAGCCTTGAGTTAAACGTGGATAATGAAAAAAAAGAAAATCGGTGTCAGCTTGCGAAAATGATTGTGTTAAGAAGAGCGTTCTTTAGAGAACAGCTAAAGTCACTGGTGACAAATTACAATTATACCGGAGCAATGGGGCTAGTGAAGGCACAGGGACTTTCGGACGAGGAAGTTGCGGTAAAATTGATTCAACATCTAAAAGAACGACAGGAACTAACGCCCACGACAAAAATCGAAAAGGCTTTTCCGGAATTCAACTTTTTCCCTATCAAGGATCAGGAATGTAAGCAGATGGTTGAATATTTTTTGATGATGAGAAATTTAGCAGAAAGTGATAAATTTGCAGAGTTATTATTGAGACTAAATCCATTTACTGTGGCATTACAAATAGAACTTTTGAAAAAAAAGCTGAATTTGGCACTAGAAGAAATTACTTGCACGAGAGGAGAGCGAATCAAATTTTCGCGAAAGAAGATGCAAGAAAGAGATCCGGAAATGCTTCGTGTTTTAGAGGTGGAGTATGGAATATATGTGGAGGATAAGGACCTTAGTGTCATGGTGCTAAACCGCATCATCCAGATGAAGGTACGTGAATATGGTGGTATGGAAAAAATAAAAGGAACTTTTACACTACTTGAAGAAATTAATGGAAAACGAAACGAGGTAGCGCATACATTGAAGGGAATCTCCAAAGAAGAGTTTACAAAGATGGCGGGAGTATCAAGCGGAACCTTGTTAGAGGATATTTGTGGGATTATAAAATACATCTATGGAAACAAGTTTAAAAAAGAGCATTTACAAATTTACGAGGAAGTAAATCAGCTGATTTTAGAAACGTTAAGGTAGGCGAAGGATTTTTAGATCCCTCTTGACATTGCAGAATGACGGTAGTATATTATGTTTTAGCACTCGATAGAGTAGAGTGCTGATAAAACGTTAGTGAGAACAACCTGTGGAGGGATGAACATGGCAAAAAAACAATTTAAAGCAGAATCCAAGAGACTGCTTGATCTGATGATCAACTCCATTTATACCCATAAGGAGATTTTTCTTAGAGAGTTGATTTCAAATGCAAGTGATGCAATTGACAAACTATATTATCGTAGCTTATCCGATAATATTTCCGGAATGAACCGAGAAGATTTTCATATTTTCATTGAAGCAGACAAAGAAAATCGTACCCTAAAAATTAGCGATAACGGGATTGGAATGACCAAGGAGGAGCTAGAGCAAAATCTTGGAACCATTGCAAAATCAGGCAGCCTTGCCTTCAAATCAGAAAATGAGGCAAAGGAAGACATCGACATTATCGGCCAATTTGGGGTAGGCTTTTACTCTGCATTTATGGTCAGTGAAGAGGTTACAGTAACAACCAAGGCTTACGGAAGTGAAGAAAGCTTTGTTTGGAAGTCAGAAGGTGCGGATGGATATACCATCGAAACGGGGACGCAAGCTACCAATGGAACAGAGATTTTACTAAAAATCAAGGCAAACACCGAAGATGAAAATTACGATCAATATTTAGAAGCCTATCAGATAAAGGCATTGGTTGGACGATATTCAGATTATATTCGCTACCCGATTACCATGATGATGGAGAAGCAAAGAGTTAAAGAAGGAACCGAAAACGAATACGAAACCTACCAGGAATTAGAGACCTTAAATAGCATGGTTCCTCTGTGGAAGAAACAAAAAAGTGAGCTAAAACCGGAGGATTACAATAGCTTCTATAAGGAAAAGTTCTTTGACTTTGTGGATCCGGCCAAGGTAATTCATACAACGGTTGAAGGGGTTTCTTCCTATAGTGCCCTATTATTTATCCCGGGCAAGGCACCCTTTGATTACTATACTAAGGAATTTGAAAAGGGCTTACAGCTTTACTCCAGCGGTGTATTGATTATGGACAAGTGTGGAGACTTACTTCCGGACTACTTTAGTTTTGTGAAGGGGCTAGTGGACTCACAGGATTTATCTTTAAACATCAGTAGAGAAATGCTCCAGCATGATAGGCAGCTTCGTGCAATTGCCAAAAACCTAGAAAAGAAAATCAAAAAAGAATTGCTGGATATGCAGAAAAAAGATCCGGAAACCTATGGAGAGTTTTGGAAGAACTTTGGTCTACAGATCAAATATGGTCTATATGAGAAGTTTGGAATGAACAAAGAAGCACTACAGGATTTGGTGATGTTCTATTCTAGCATGGAGAAAAAACCGGTAAGCTTTGCAGACTATGTGGCGAAGATGAAGGAAGAGCAAAAGTACATTTACTACGCTGCAGGATCAAGTGTTGATAAGATTGATAAGCTGCCACAAACAGAACTGCTCAAGGATAAGGGTTACGAAATCCTATATTTAACCGACGATATTGATGAATTTGCCCTACAAGTGGTTCGTGAATATGAAGGTAAAGAATTTAAATCGGTCAGTGCAGAGGATTTAGACCTAGAGACTGAAGAGGAAAAGAACCAAGCAGAACAGCAAGCCGAAGAAAGCAAAGATCTTTTGGCGCTAATAAAGGAAGCTTTGGGAGAAAAGGTTACGGAGGTTCGTTTGTCTCAGCGATTAAAGAGCCATCCGGTTTGCCTAACCACAAGAGGTGGACTATCTTTGGAAATGGAAAAGGTACTAAGTCAAATGCCAAACGATCAAGAGATCAAGGCCGAACGTGTATTAGAGCTTAATGCAGGACATGAGGTCATGGCGGCACTAGAAAAAGCCTTCGCAGAAGATAAAGACAAGGTAAAGCTTTATGCGGAACTACTCTACAGCCAGGCCTTGCTGATTGAAGGATTAAGCCTAGAAGATCCGGTGGCCTTCGGCAACCAAATTTGCCAGCTAATGAAGTAAAGGGGAAATAAAACAAAAA
>JAVWKI010000093.1:0-6570 GCA_036638575.1 Anaerovoracaceae bacterium
CTTCAAAGCCTCCCTTTCCTTGGCACTGGGGCTATCCGATGAAATTCAGCATTCTGCGGGAGGAATCAAGCTAGACACCATGTTTGTGGACGAGGGTTTTGGTTCTCTAGACGAGGAATCCTTGGCACAGGCCATAGACACCCTTGCCGGCCTAGCAGAAGGAAATCGCCTCATTGGAATTATTTCCCATGTTCGCGAGCTAAAAGAAAAAATCGACAAGCAAATTATTGTAACCAAAGAAAAATCCGGCGGAAGTCACGGAGAACTGAGGGTGTGAGATGAGTAAGAACAAAACAAAGCCAAAGTCAGTCACAAAGCCGGCAGCAAAGGCAAAACCCAAAGCCTTAATTTTTCTGGTGGTCCTTTTGCCGATTATTTTAACGGCACTAGCCTTTGTGCGAATTTACCTAAATCAGGAAAACGCTGAGAAGCAAGGGAATGAAGCAAAGCCGGGGAGTGCGGTTACTGAAGAGGCAAGCCCAAAAGAGTGGACGGCAGCGGAGCTTAACCGCATAAAAGAGATTCCCGGTGAATATTTTAAGGAAGGGAAGCAGCCGGGGACATTGACGGAAATTACCTATGAAACCAAGGTCAACGACGGCAGCGGCCGCACAGCAACCAAAAAAGCCATGGTTTACCTTCCCCACAATTACAGTCAAGACAAGGAGTACAATACCTTTTATTTGCTTCACGGCTACGGTGGCTCCTATCAAACCTTTTTTGGCTCTGCGGCTTCCCCGCGGGCACTAAAGACCTTGCTGGACAATATGATTGCACAGGGAGAGCTTTTGCCTACCATTGTTGTTACCCCGGGCTACACTGAGGAATACACCGACTACTATCAAATGCAGGAGGAGTTAACTGCCGAGCTGACCCAAGTGCTGGTTCCTTTGGTAGAAGGACAGTATAGCACCTATGCCAAGACTACCGATGCAGCAGGACTGATGGCTTCCCGAAGTCATCGGGGAATCGGTGGGTTTTCCATGGGTGGATGCACCACTTGGAGAGCCTTAAAAAATCAAGGGGAATTCTTTCAATACTATCTTCCCACCAGCATGCCGATGTATTATGATGATAATGGTTATGTGCAAGGGGAAAGTGCTCGCAGCGCCAAAGAAATTCTCCAAGGGCTTAGGAAAAAGGGGGAGGCAGCAAGACCGGTCTACGTTTTTGCCGCCTCAGGCAGTGAAGACTTCATGAGCCGGGCCACAGAGGAGCAGGTAAACGACCTATGTAGCAAAGCCAATGGAAATGAAGAGGAATTCACCTATACCGAAGAAGGCTTTGACCAAGGAAATATCCTCTTTCACTCCTTTTCGGGACGAAAACATTCCTTCAACGAAAGCCTAGTCTATTTTTATAACGGACTATCTAGGTTTTATCGATAAATCGTTGACATTGCTTAGGTGATATGATATATTATTAGACTGTAAGCCGCACAGAATGGGTACTGGAAATGCACACTTATCGTATCGTGCATACCTAATGATGGCGAGACTGGCATGAGGAGGATTAAATAAATGTATGCAGTAATTGAAACCGGTGGAAAACAGTACAGAGTCCAAGAGGGCGATGTAATCAACATCGAAAAGTAAAAGGTTGAAGCCGGCGAAAAAGTAACTTTTGACAAAGTTCTAGTAATGAATGACGGAACAGAAACACAGATTGGTGCACCTTACACAGGCGCTTCAGTTTTCGGCGAAGTAGTTGAAAACGGTAAGGGCAAGAAGGTTATCATCTTTAAGTACAAGGCAAAGAAGGACTACAGAAAGAAGCAGGGCCACAGACAGCCATATACAATGGTTGAAATCACAGGAATTGGCACAGACAAGCCAAAGGCTGAGAAGGCTGAAACAGAAGAAGTTAAAGGCGTTTCAATGTCAATGAAAAAAGACGAAATCATTGCATTTGCAAAAGAAAACAATATTGAAGTAGATGAAAAAGCAACAAAACAGGCAATCATCGAATCAATTGAAGCGAGCATAAAGTAATTACCAAGGATAAGGAGGTGTAATCATGGCAAGTAAAAAAGGTGTAGGTAGTTCCAAGAACGGTCGAGATAGTGAGTCGAAACGATTAGGAGTGAAGACAGGTGACGGACAGTACGTTAGTGCAGGAAGCATCATCATGAGACAAAGAGGAACAAAGATCCATCCGGGCAACAACGTAGGCATCGGTGGCGATGATACATTATTTGCTAAGATTGACGGAGCTGTAAAGTTCGAAAGAAAAGACAAGAATAGAAAGCAAGTAAGCGTATATTCAAAAGAAGCTTAAGAAGCGTAAGCAATGTAGCCCCTAGATTACTAGGGGCTTTATTATTCGAGGGAGTAAATATGTTTGTAGATAGAGCGAAAATACTCGTCAAGTCAGGGAAAGGCGGAAATGGTGCGGTTTCTTTTCGAAGAGAGCCCTATGTTCCGGAAGGCGGCCCTGATGGCGGAGACGGGGGAAGAGGCGGAGATGTTATCTTTGCCGCAGATAGAAATTTACGCACGCTGATGGACTTCAGATATAAGAGAAAGTATGAAGCCGAAAGCGGGCAAAACGGAATGAAAAAGAAACGGTTTGGTAAGGATGGACAAGATCTAATTATCAAGGTACCGGCAGGAACAATGATTATCGATGAAGAAACAGGACTTTTGATGAAGGACCTTGTGGAAGACGGAGATTCATTTGTTATTGCAAAAGGCGGTAAGGGCGGTAAGGGAAATCCTCATTATACCAATTCCGTAAGGCAGGCACCAAACTTCGCAGAAGCAGGTGGCTTTGCCAAAGAGAGAAGTGTAATTTTGGAACTGAAGCTGATTGCGGACGTTGGCCTGGTAGGCTTTCCAAACGTTGGAAAATCAACCTTGCTATCGGTAGCAACTGAGGCAAAACCAAAGATTGCAGATTACCACTTTACAACCATTACACCCAACTTAGGTGTGGTGAAGGCTTATGACAACAGTTTTGTTATGGCGGATATTGCCGGAATTATCGAAGGTGCCAGTCAAGGTGCCGGTTTGGGATTCCAATTTTTAAAGCATATTGAGAGAACCAAGGTGTTGATTCATGTGGTGGATGTTGCCGGAAGTGAAGGCAGAGATCCCATTGAAGACTTTGAGAAAATCAATAAGGAATTAGCAAGCTATTCGGAACGAATTGCAAAGAAGCCACAGATTGTGGCAGCAAATAAAATTGATATTGTTGATGAAGATGACCCGGGATACTTGGCGTTTAAGGCCCATGTTGAGGCAAAGGGATACAAGGTATTCCCTATTTCTGCACCAATTAACTTGGGCGTAGATGCGCTGATTACCGAGGCGGCGGCTGCATTAGAGCGGCTTGATGCTGAACCGGAAGAAGAAATCGAAGTATTTGACTTTGAACGAGACGATGCAGATCCGGACTTCAGAAAGGTTTATGCTTCTCGTCAAGGAAATGTGTATACGCTTTCCGGGAAGCAATTACTTAAGATCTTCAACTCAACCAACTTCAATGATATGGGTTCGTTGCGTTATTTATATAAATACATCGAAAAAAGCGGTGGCCTTGAGCAATTAAAGGAGCTAGGCTTAGCTGAGGGAGATATTATCAAGATTGAAGACTTTGAATTCGAGTATTTTGACGAGTATTAATGGACGTAGAGACGATGAACAGATTAAGCAGAGAAGAATGTTTTCAGTTGTTAAAGGATTATGGAACGCCGGAGCATGTAATTGCCCACTGCCGGGCGGTGGCCAAGGTTGCGACTACACTAGGAATGAAGCTAAAGGAGAAGGGTGTTAACCTGGACTTGAACTTAATTGAGAGTTCCGCATTGCTTCATGATATTGCAAGGGTAGAGCCGGAGCATGAAAAGGTTGCGGCAGCGTTTTTGGAAAAAAAGGGCTACCCGGAACAGGCAAGAATCATTGCACTACACATGCACTATTCCGCATTCCATGAGGTTTTTCAAATTGATGAAACCGACCTAGTTTGTCTTGGCGATAGAGTTTGTAAGGAAGACCGTTATGTGGGCGTAGAAGAACGCATGGCGTATATCTTAAACAAGGCCAAGGACAATCCTAAAGCAGTGGAAATCATTAAGATAAAAAAAAGAGAATTACAAGAATTTGTCAGTAAGATAGAAGCATTTTTGGGCTGCAGCTTAGACCAATTAATGAAAGGATAGTATGGAAAAACTAGATTCACTATTAAAACGGGTAGAAAAACCCGGAAGATATATCGGCGGGGAATGTAACGCGGTAATCAAAGATCCAAAGGAGGTTGCTGTTCGGTTTGCTTTTGCGTTTCCGGATACCTACGAAATCGGAATGTCCTATGTGGGCATGCAGATTTTGTATAATATTTTGAACAAAGAAAAAGAAATTTACTGTGAGCGAACCTTTGCACCATCCCTAGATATGGAAGCACTTATGCGAGAAGAAGAGGTGCCCCTCTTCACCCTAGAGACCAAAACACCGGTTAAGGAATTTGATCTTTTGGGATTTACCTTGCAGTATGAGTTATCCTTTACCAATATTTTGAATATGCTAGATTTGGCCGGAATTCCTTTCTACAGCAAGGACCGAGATGATCGCTTCCCGATTTTGGTGGCCGGAGGCCCTTGTGCCTTTAACCCGGAACCTCTTGCAGAGTTTATGGATCTATTCCTCATCGGAGATGGGGAGGAGGTTTTGCCTGCAATTTGCAAAATCTACCAAGAAACCCAAAGCAAGGAAGAGTTTTTAAAAGCAGCGGCCAAGCTTACAGGCGTTTATGTCCCTGCATTTTATACCCCAACCTACAATGAAGATGGTACGGTTCAGGCTTATGAAAAACAATATGCGGAGGCACCGGACAAGGTTCAACGTTGTTTAATTGACAGCATAGAAGATCTTCCTTATCCGGAAGAGCCGCTGGTTCCCTTGGTTGAAATCGCTCAGGATAGAGCGGTGGTGGAGACCTTTAGAGGATGTACCAGAGGGTGCAGATTCTGCCAGGCAGGAATGATCTACCGTCCGGTAAGAGAACGAAGCCCGGAAAAAATCAAGGAATTGGTTGAAAAACAGCTTGCCTCTACCGGTCATGAAGAATTATCCTTATTGTCCTTATCCACGTCAGATCATTCGGATTTTGAACACCTGGCCACAGAGCTGATGGGGATTTGCAGTCAAAAAAATGTTTCCTTATCCCTACCAAGCTTGAGACTGGATTCCTTTAGTTTTAAGGTCCTTTCGGAAATTCAAAGCTATAAGAAGTCAGGACTTACCTTTGCGCCGGAAGCGGGAAGCCAGCGAATGCGAGATGTGATCAACAAGAATATTTCCGAGGAAGACATTTATACGGCCATGAGAGAAGCAATTTCCTTAGGTTGGAAACGAGTAAAGCTTTACTTCATGATGGGTCTGCCGGGAGAAACCTTAGAAGATCTGGCGGGAATTGCGGAAATTGCCAAGAAGATTATGGATATTAATTTTGAACTTATGGGCCGAGCAGGAGGTAGATTTAACCTGTCGGTGAGCGTTTCAAACTTTGTTCCAAAGGCACATACGCCATTCCAATGGGTGGCACAGGATAGAGATTTTGTGGAAAAGCACAACTTCCTTTCTGAAAAACTGCGCATTAAGGGCGTTAGCTTTAACTATCATGATAGTCCGGTGAGTGTTCTTGAGGCAATTTTTGCCAGAGGAGATAGAAAAACCGGAAAATTAATTGAGCTTGCATGGAAAAACGGCTGTAAGTTTGATGGCTGGAGTGAACATTTTAACATTCCGGGATGGGAAAAAGCCATGGAAGAAAGTGGCATAGATGTTGACTTTTATACCACGAGAAAGAGATCCTATGACGAAGTTTTGCCGTGGGATATTATCGATTCAGGCGTTTCAAAGGACTTCTTAATCGAAGAAATGAAGAAGGCAGAAGCGGCTGTTGTAACACCGGATTGTAGAAACGGTTGTGCCGGTTGCGGAATAAACAGCAGAACAACTTGTGAAGCGGAGGGTATAAATGGCTAGATATTCATTGAAATTTGCAAAAGAAGGATATATTAAATATACTTCTCATCTGGATATGTTGCGGTTATTTAAGCGAGCATTTAAAAAAGCTGGCGTACATCTTGAGCATTCTCAAGGGTTCAATCCCCATCCAAAGATGAGCTTTGCTCAGCCCCTTTCCTTGGGATATACTTCCATTGGGGAGCTGATTGAGTTTGAAACACGAGAAGTATTTGAAGAAGAAACCATTGCAGAAAACCTGCGGGCACAAATGCCGGAGGGGATTCGAATTATAGAGTGCAAGGCACTATCCCCCAAAGAAAAATCCTTGGCGGCAGCCTGTACTGCAGCGGAATATATTATTGCCATCCCTCTACCGGAGGGGGCAGATATTCCCCGAGAACTGGGAACAGGATTTTTGGCCCAAGAACAGATTGTGGTAAAGAAAAAGAAGAAGAAAAGTAGAGAGTTTAAGGATGTAGAGATTAAAGCGATGATCCATTCCCTTTCTATTGATGTACTTGACGGTAATCTATTTATGTCAACCACACTTGCAGCAGGAAGCAATGAAAACCTTTCTCCGGAGCTGTTAATCCAGGCATTTAGT
>JAVWKI010000094.1:0-6534 GCA_036638575.1 Anaerovoracaceae bacterium
TCGCCGTAGCGTCAATCTTGTCTGTAAGTGTCTTAGCAATAGCAACGATGGCGGTCAGGTCTTCACGCTCCTTTTCTGTAATATTTGTACCGGCGAGAAGGGTATTTGCATCTGCCCTTAGTGCTTCAATGGTTTCTTTATCCGCAGAGGTTACGTCCTCCTCCGAGTAAGCCTTAACCCCATCGGTAACGTCCTTGATTTCTTTTGCCGTAGCTTCAATCTTCTTCAGCAGTAAATCCATAGTGTCAACCATTGTGGTTAAGCTTGTACGTTCACCTGCTGTGAGATTTTTGCCCTTTAGAAGGTTTTGGGCATCTTTTTTCAGCCCATCGATTACCGCTTTATCCGCAGAAGTTACTTTATCTTCCGAATAGTGATTAACCCCATCGGTAATCCGCTGGAGCTCTGTAGCCGTAGCTTCAATCTGTTCAAGAAGTGAAACCGACGTGGCCACAATTGCCTTGAGGTCTTCTTGCTTATTCTCTGTGAGGCTGTTGTCTGCAAGAAGCACTTCTGCATCAGCTTTAATCGTTTCGATTGCCCCTTTATCGGCAGAAGTTACGGTATCTAGTTTCTCTTTGGAATATTTCTTGGCAGCCTCGGTAATTCGCTTGTGTTCTGCTGCCTCAAGCTTTTCTACAAGCGCCTTAGACAACGCTGCGATTGCGGTAAGGTCTAAGCGTTCCTTCTCGGTAAGGTTTGTGCCATCAAGAAGCTTTTGTGCGTCTACCTTCAGCTGAGCGATTGCCCCTTTATCGCCAAAAATCACCTTGTCCTCAGGATATTTATTCAGCTCAGCTTCAATGCGGCTGATTTCTGTAACTGTAGATTCAATCCTTGTGACAAGCTTACCAACAACATCAGCTGTAGCCGTTAAGCTTGTACGCTGATCGGCGGTGAGGTTTTTGCCCGCCAGAAGGGTATCGGCGGCTACCTTAAGTTCTCCTACTGTTTTTTGATCAGCAGAAGTTACTTTATCTTCCTCATAGTTTGTAGCAGCCTCGGTAATCCGCTTGTGCTCTTTCGCCGTAGCTTCAATCTGTTCAAGGAGGGAAACCGCCGTGGCTACAATTGCGTTGAGGTCTTTCTGCTCCTCCTCTGTTAGGCTGTTGTTTGCAAGAAGCACCATCGCATCGTTTTTAAGTGTTTCAATTGCCGATTTATCCTCAGAAGTCACGGTATCGAGCTTCTCTTTGGGATATTCCTTGGCAGCCTCGGTAATTCGTTTGTGTTCTGCTGATTCAATCTTTTCTATAAGCGCCTTAGCCGCTGCCGCGATTGCGGTCAGGTGTTCACGCTCCTTGTCAGTAAGGCTTGTGGTCGCCAAAAGGGTATTTGCATCTGCCTTCAGCTGTTCGATTGCCGCTTTATTGGCAAAAGTTACGCTATCCTCAGGATATTTATTCCCCTCGGCTTCGATGCGGTTGATTTCTGTGGTTGTGGTTTCAATCCTTGTGACAAGCTTATCAGCGAGGTCAACCATAGCGGTTAAGCCTGTGCGCTCATCATCTGTAAGGTTTGTACCGTTCAGAAGGGTGGTTGCAGCTATCTTAAACCCTTCGATAGTTGCTTTGTCGGCAGAAGTTACTGTGTCCTCTGAATAGCGGTTAACTCCATCGGTAATGCGCTTGTTTTCTGTAGCGGTTTCATCAATCCTTTGAAGAAGTGTATTGCAATTACTGATAACTGCCTTGATTTCGTTGTTCTCATACCCCGTTGCGTAATCGAGGGATATTGCCATTACCTGACGCTTGGCATCTAAGATAGCTTCTTTGTTGTCTGAGGTTACATTCTCCACCATAAACGGATCGGTATTCTTTGCAAGCTCCGAAATAGGCTTCATGGTGACCGTAAGAGCAGATGAATTTCCGGCTTTATCCGTTGCGACGATGTTATAGTCTTTCTCTGTATTTCCTGCAAGAAGGATAGGAGAAGAGACTGCTTCACCATCCAGTGTAATCTTATCTAAGTTATCGTCAGTTACCGTAACCTCCTGCGTTACGTAATAAGGAATTCGTTCTTCTGTTATCCCCGAAATTTTCGGGGCGGTGGTATCGAAGGTGGAACCGTCTGAGCCGAAGAGGGCTTTGTTCCCTGCGTGATCGGTGATTCTTGCGTAGATAATAAACGTTTCTTTATCGGTTGGTGTAAGCTGTAAAAAGTTTCTTTTAACCCAATCTTTATCCTCTATCGCATTTACTTCAGCCTCCGTAAGCTTTTTTGCAGACTTGTAGTATTCTGTTTTGGCAATTCTGCTTGAATTATCTTCGGAAAGTATTTCCACGTTAATAAAATCTTTAAAGAACAGGTTGAAGGTTATGTTTGACAGGGCTTGCTTTACACTGTTCTTATTAAAGGTGATATCCCCTGTTGGGAGAACGGTATCACGCTTTACAACGAAGGTACTTACGTCACTTACAATGCCTGCGCCACTTGTTGCTTTAAACGAATAGGTAGTTGCATCACAATCGGTATTGATAACGATAGGAGAGGTGTATTCTGTCCATTCCCCGTCATCAATTTGATATTCGATTTTGCCATGATCAACATCCTTAGTAACCGTGAGGGTAATATCGCTATTGACCCATGTGTCAGCATCGTAGCCATTTGAATCAATGGTAAGAACAGGCTTTCTTGGGTCTATTTTTTTATAGGTTATCTCTTGTTCTGCTGCTTTTCCTGCAACACTTGTAACCTTGAAGGTATACTTACCGTTCTCTGTTACCTCGTAGCCGTCCGTATAGGTATCTGTAATCTCTGTATATTCTCCGTTATCCTTTTTTACCTCTACCGTTTTAACGCCTGAATACGCAATGATATCTTTGAGGGTTATGGTATCCTTTAGAACATAATCGGTAGTATTCCCGGAAAGGGTAAACCCGGGAGCGGAAGTATCAATTTTCACTGAGGTGCCTACAGAATTGTCCGACTCCTTTAAGTTGTTGGATATTGCCCGGAATACCATGGTCAAATCAGCATTTTTGTCGGCTGTAACCTGTGCTTTTGTTACCGTTGCAGGTGTGGACACCGTTGCGGCTGTAGTTTCGATTGCCTCCGCGTTATGCCAGGTTTTGCCGTTGTCCGTTGAGTATTCATATCGACGAATTCCGCTTATGGCACTTGCGCCGGATAAGGTAAGGACAACAGGAACGTCCGACCATTGACCCGGAGTATATGCGCCGGCATCTACCGTAATTGTTCCACTAGGCTTTTCCTGATCAATGACAAAGTAAGGTGTGGAAGAAACGGTAGATTTATTCCCTTCATTATCCTCCGCAATTACCTCTGAGATACGGCCTAGGTATGGTCCCGGGATGGTGATGGTTGCATTGCCTTTCACTGCATTTATGGTGCGTTCTTCACCATCTGCTAACTTATAAGTAAATGATTTTACTTTCGAGCCGGCGTCTAGGGAACTGAAGTTCACTTCAATATCCTCACGAAAGGAATTGCGTAAAACATCACCGCTGCTAAAGGAATTCCACCTATCCGTCTGGGAACCATTGGCTTTGCGATAGCTAAGCTGAGGTGCTGTTGGGGGTGTTTCATCCTTCCATTTTGCCTTTATTACTGTATCGGCGATGATAGGGGTGTTTGCAAAATCAAATTCGGTTGTTTCCCCTTCCTTATACCAGTATTTAAAGGTATAACCGTTTTTGGTAGGATTGGAGCTGGGCTTGTCGGCATAGTATTTGTAACGAATCTCTTGCGGTGGATAAGTACCTGTCCCGCCGTCAACGTCAAAGGTAACCTTAGAGCGTGGCACGACTCTAATCGGATATGTGATTCTTCCGTTGAAACCTCTGTAGGTGATGATGATTTTTTCATCAGAGGACTTAAGCTCCCTACCTTCACCATCTATCTTTACCTGACCTGTTACATCTTTTTTAAATCCATCGCTGAATGTGGCGGTTACCACCAAACCTTTCCGGCCAAAGTAGTCCCCAGGGTTGTAGACCGTTTCGATAGGTGGGCTGGTTATCTCTAGGGATGAAACGGGTAACTCCTTCCACTGTGCTTTTAGTGCAAGATTTTTTGTAAAGCGATACGTTAAGGGGTCAAATTCTCCCTTATCCCAGTCATACCAGCGGACAAATTCATACCCAGGTTTAGTAACCTTAGGAGGTATAGTTGGTTTGGTACCGCTCTCCGCTGTCTGAGAAGGAATTACACTTGGGGTTCCCCCATCCGTGTCAAAAGTTATTGTACGCCGAACGGTTACTTCCGTATCCACGAAAGTTTTTTTTGTAATGCCGCCCTCTGTATATTCTACGCCTATAACATGCCACAAGTCATCAGCAATTGGCTCCTGTACACCGGAGATTATCGTATATTCTGAGGAGTCAAGTTTACGCTGGGAATCATCCAGATAGTAAGCGGTTACCTCCAAGTATTCTGGATTAAAGAAGTCTCCGGGACGGTATATAGGAGAGTTCTTTGGTATATAAGCCTGTATACGATCTAATGTTTTCGGGGATTTTTGAATGGTTATATCACCGGGGTATGTGTCCGGAGCCTTAGCTTCATATCCCAATATTAGCTTGGCGGCCTCCGTTGAAAATACGTTTTCGTTCAGAACACCGGCGACTAAAGGCTTACCGAAATTCAGCTCTATATCGGACTCATGCAACCCCGAAAAATCAGTAGAAAACGTGAGGGGTTTGCTAGGATTGAAATAGACCGGTGTTGCACCACCATCGTTTGCATAAATAAGGCATATGCCAGCCATGTGTATGGTAGGCCAATCGGGGGTGGTATCAAAGTTTATGTCTCCTGATAAGTATACCTTGCTTTTTGGCGCCCCAAATAATGTTTCTGCTTGGAGGCGTATTGCGGGGCTTCTATTGGAAGAGCTATAGGTACCGCCTGTAACCTTGAGGATACCACCACCGGTGGCCACCATACAACTGTAGCCATAACTATTAATCGTTCCATTCACTTCCGCTACAGCGCCTAGCCCCTCACAAACAATTCCGTATGCGCCCGTCTGTTTGGCAGTGGCGTAAGAATCAAGCGTTACACCATCTAACAAAAGGTGCCCATTTTCTGTTACTCTTAGTATTGCGCGATTGTCACTGTTGCCATCGGTCTCCTGGCTTAGTTTGAGCATTCCCTTACCTTGACTTCCGCCCGTTACGCGTACAGTGCCAGAACTTATCTTAAGCTCATTCAAGTAGAATTCTTGGTCATTTAAGTCAAGTGTAAAGGACCCGCGACTTTCGTACTTGCTAGAGGAAAAGATCTGTCCATCTGGTCGTAACTTTATATAACTATTGGTGTAATCCGTCGAGTCTTCCATGTACTCCAAAGCCTGTGAAAACTGGTGAAACCATTTGGGGGGACCGCCGTTTATGCTGCATTCATATTTCAGAATTTCAGGCTCTTCCGGTAAAGACTGTGGTGCCTGTGCTGCCTCAGCAGTTTTTGCGTCTAGCGCATCTGTTGCTACAGGCCCTGTTGAAGGGTCCTCTGCATTCACCACAATTGAAGCATTGGGCATAAGCATGCACAAGACCAGGGTAAAGGCCAACACCTTATTACACAATGAGCCAGTAGTTCTCCTTTGTAATATTTTCTTTTTCCTCTTTCTGAACATAAAGAATCTCCTCCTAAAATTAATTTGCATAGATAAAGTCACAATGCCCAAAGGGGGCACTGTTTTTACAAGGTAAGCCTAGAGACATGGTGGAACTCGGCTGTTTCTTTGCTTTCATTATATCTATACTTTTTTGGTTTTGTTGAAATTACAAAAAGAAGGACGAAAGAAGGACGAAAGAAGGAGAATCGAAAGTGGGAAGACAAAGAAAACTGTGATACAATACCCTTAATCATTTAGAAGCGGATAGCCACAATGCTAAGGAAAGAGGAATTGAGGGGGGAATACCACATGTATAGAATCTTATTGATTGACGACGATACAATATTACTGAACGCCATGAAGAGCTTTTTTGAAAAAAGGGAGTTTACAGTATTCTGTGCCGCGGAAGGAAAATCTGCTTTACAGATGGCGAAGACAATTCAGCTGGACTGTATTGTTTTAGATATTCAGCTACCAGACACCAATGGCTTTGTCCTTTGTGAACAGCTCCGTTCCTTTACCCATTTACCGCTGATTTTTCTCTCCTCTTTTACAGAGGAGGAGGCGAAGCTGAGGGGCTTCCGGCTAGGTGCCGATGACTACGTATGCAAACCATTTTCTCCAAAGGAGCTGGAGGCACGCATCCGCCTGCGCATCCAGCGTCGATTTGAACCTCCGGCAGCTACGATACTGTCCTTTGATGGGCTTTCCATTGATCTGACCAACCGTACGGTGAGCTATGCGTCCCATCAGGCGAAATTTACCTCCATTGAATTTGATATTCTTGCTTTTTTTGTACAGCATCCGAACCAACTTTTTTCCTATGAGCAGCTCTATAACGGCATCTGGCAGCAACCCCTTGGCAAAAGCTTGCACAATCTTCAGGCGCGCATTGCCTCCGTCCGGCAGAAGCTCCTTGAGCTATGCCCGGATCGGGAATATATTCAGACAATCCG
>JAVWKI010000095.1:0-6474 GCA_036638575.1 Anaerovoracaceae bacterium
TCCTCAGCCTAGTTCCGCCGCTACTTCGTTGAGAGATTAGGCCGCAAGCGTAAACAAGGACACTTCCAATCACTGCGGTAATTAGGGACACCGTAATAGAATTCACCAAGGTTCCGGTAATATTGCTCCCTTCTATTCGTATGAAGAAGGTAGAAAAACTAGCTGTCTTGTCGTAAGGCCACTGGCGGACAAAGGGAATAACAAAGACCACGGCAAAGATAGAAAGCACTGCTAGCAGCGTCCCTGTGGAAAATGTCCCCAAAAGAATATCCCGCAATGGGTTTTTGGGAAGCTCCACTTGGGAAATTTTGCTGTAGCGGAAATTCGTTTTGTCCAGACGATGCTGGATGATAATACTCAGCACAGAGGGAAGAAGCATCATCATGGCAACCACCGCACCTCTGCCAAAGTTAGGTGAAGCACCAAGCATTTGATTGTATAGGGTGGTGGCAATTACATTAAACTCGCCGCCTACTGCAGCCGGAATTCCATAGTCGGTGAAGCAGAGGAAGAAGGCCTGTATCATGGCTGTGCAGATGGTGGCAATCATGGGACGGAAGGTAGTGACCATAAAGCATTTTGTCGGAGAGTCCCCCATCAGCTGGGATACGGTTAAATATTTTTTGTCAATATACTTGAAGGTGTTGTGCAGCAATAAAAATGCAGTGGGAAGGGTATAGGCAACATAGCCAAGCAGCAGCCCATTAAACCCATAGATATCCAGGAGCTGCTTACCAAGAAAGCCGGTAATTAGGCCTTGCTTCCCAAAGGAATAGATAATGGCAAACCCATAGGTGATGGTGGGGAAGAGCATGGGAACCGCGACCATAACAATAATAAAGCTTCGCAGCCATTTTGGAATATTGGTGTAGTTTACCGTGTAGGCCATAACAAAGGCAAGGACGGTTGTAACCAGTCCGCTGACCCCAGAGATTAAGAAACTATTTCCCAAGGAAGAAAAGAATTCCTTTTGCGTTACAACATAAGAAATGTTGGAAAATAAACCCTCTTCGCCTGTAGCAAACATATTGGCTAAAAGCAATATGAGTGGAAAGCCTAAAAAGCATACAAAGAGTATGGCGATGGCCCCATAAATGATGCGTTGTTCTTTTTTAGGCATAACACTCTCCATAAAGGGCGAAGATATTATTCTTCTTTATTGTGAGCTGCTTCAAAATGAACTCATTGACAAAGCTATTTTGTGGTGTATGGACAATTTCACGAGGTGTGGAGTACTGAGAAATTTTCCCCTCGTTTAGGATCAAAACCTTGTCTGATAAGGTTAAGGCCTCTTCTGGATCGTGGGTAACAATGATGGTAGTTAGCTGATATTCCCTAGCAATTTCCTTGATTTTATTCTTAATGGATTCTTTAATCACACCATCAAGGGCGCTGAGGGGTTCGTCTAGCAAAAGAATCTTTGGCTTCATTACCAGAGTTCTGGCTAAGGCTACCCGTTGCTTTTGTCCTCCGGACAATTCTTCTATTTTTTTGTGAAGATGATCATCTAAGCCCAAAAGAGAAATTAGCTCAGTTACTTCCTCTGGTGAGGACAGATTTGGCCGATTTTTTAGGCCATATTGAATATTTTGAAGGGCATTAAGGTGGGGGAAGAGTGCATAATCTTGAAAGACGATGTTAAACCCCCGATCCTTCATTCCTACCTGAGTAATCTCTTGGCCATCAAAGAAGATTTGCCCTTCATCAATGGCGGTGATACCCAAAATCGTATTGAGTAAAGTTGTTTTTCCGCTTCCGGAAGGCCCTAAGATTGAAACGATTTCCCCATTGGCAATGGACATGCTGATGCCGTTAAGAATCGTATTTTTCCCAAAAGATTTTTTGATATTTACAAGTTCCAACATAAAATTTTACCCCTTTCATCAATAAAAAATAGTTATAGTGTGACTATAACTATAGGGTGGAATTGTAAAATCAAAGAGACAAATTTGGTTAATTATTTGTAAAGGATTGTAAAAATAAGGTTAGTTTTTTTCTCCATAATGAGGCGGAAGCTTGTCAATTAGCTCCTGAAATCGTTCTGAAACCATGCAAACCGGTGAAAATTCCGGGCAGTTATCTTTTTCAGGCAAGTTAAGCTTGCAAGAACATCTCTTGGAAATTTCCGCATAATTACAAAAGGCACAGAGGGTAATTCTGATGGTTTTTCCTTTATGGTAAATGACAGTTTTATGCATTATTATCGCCTCCTTCCCGAGGGATGCTCTTGCGGTGAGATTGATTTATTAGAGTATACGATATCCCGCGTATCAAATTCGTGTACGATACCGTGTATTTTCTTGTTTTTGTTAAGAAATATAGTTAAAGGGGAGGAAAACTTTGATTTAAAGAATGTAAGGCCAACCAAGGAAGGCATTTGTAACGGGCATACCGCTAAGATTTTCTCTCCTGCCAAGAGCATGCCCAAGGGGTTAAGGCGTGAAGGGAGAAAAAAACTGATTATAAAAAAATAAATAATAATAGATATACAAATAAGGCTTAAAGGGGATATTTTCGATTATTTAATACAACTGTAATCTATAAAAAATAAATAATTGGATATTCACAAAACTACAAAATGAAGCTATACTGTCCCTTGTAGGAGATAAGGAAGTTTATCTGCGCGCACCTACGGTTTATTCTGCAGAATTTATTGAAAAAATTTATACACGATAATACGCAGGCTTAGCATAGCTTGCTTCAAGTTAAATGATAATAAGGAGATTAAACAATGAGTAGCAAGATCGATAACAGCAAGTTTTTAGGTGGAGTAATTATGGATGTTACCAATGAGGAACAGGCATTAATTGCGCAAAAAGCAGGAGCTTGTGCAGTAATGGCATTAGAGACAATTCCGGCAGATATTCGTGCGGCAGGAGGCGTATCAAGAATGAGTGATCCAAAGATGATCAAATCGATTATGGCAGCAGTGGATATCCCTGTAATGGCCAAGTGCAGAATTGGACATTTTGTGGAAGCGCAGATTTTAGAAGCCATTAATATTGATTTTATTGATGAAAGTGAAGTTCTTTCGCCAGCAGACGATAAGTATCATATCGATAAAAGAGCGTTTAACAGCCCATTTGTGTGTGGTGCGAGAAACCTAGGGGAAGCCTTGAGAAGAGTCAGCGAAGGTGCCCTAATGATTCGTACCAAGGGAGAGGCAGGAACCGGTGACGTTGTTCAGGCAGTAAAGCATATGAGAATGATCAACGATCAAATTCGTCAGGTTGTCAAGGCAAGAGAAGATGAACTATATAACATGGCCAAAGAACTAGGTGTTTCTCATGACTTGCTACTAAAGGTTCATGTTGAAGGAAAGCTTCCTGTATTAAATTTTGCCGCTGGCGGTGTTGCAACTCCAGCAGATGCTGCCCTAATGATGCAGCTTGGTGCAGAAGGCGTATTCGTTGGTTCAGGAATTTTCAAATCCGGGGACCCAGAAAAAAGAGCAAAGGCAATTGTAGAAACGGTTAAGAATTACAAAAACCCAGCAAAAATTGCTCAGCTATCTGAGGATCTAGGAAAAGCCATGGTCGGAATCAATGAAGACGAAATCAAAGTATTAATGTCAGAACGAGGAATCTAAGCAATAGAAGCTGAACCGCACAAGGACTACGCAAGGATCCTATAAGGATCACGCAAGAACCATGCAAGAACCGTGCAGTGTCACTCCGGGTCTGCTGACCTGTTTCAAGGATGGATACACTGCGGATCTGCTGACCTAGGGTTGCGTTTCACCGTTGAAGAAGATAAAAACCGCCAACCCGTTTAAAGGGTATGGCGGTTTGCTTGTTGTAAGGGAGGATGAGCGGGTATAATCATGGAGCAGTGGCAATGCAAGCTTTACTGTTTCATTCCGCATTGACCGCAAAATTTAGTTCCGGGCGGATTTTCGTGACCACAGTCTGGGCAGGCTGTGGTTTTTGGTGCATCCATGGGACTTCCGCATTGGCCGCAAAATCGTACACCTTGGGCGTTTTTTGCGCCACAGCTTGGGCAGCTTGCCAGGGTGACTGGCGCACCGCAACTGACACAGAACTTTCCGCCGCCGGCGGGCTTGCCACATACGGGGCAGATGGTTTGCTGGCTTTCTAGTTTGCCACTCCAAATGGTTTGTTCCTGTGCGGCTTCGTCCAGATTTCTTTGCATTGCAGCGGCTTTGGCCTTGGCGATGGCGATGTTTTGACGAGGTGCACATTCCACACACAGGCCCTCTTCTTCGTTAAAATCGCTGTCGCAAACCCAGCTTTGACAACCTTCGCAACGGTGAAAATGCTGCTGTGCTTCGTTTTGTGCCAGAACAAAGGCTTGCTCGTGTTCTTTTTGCCATTCAGCGCTCATTCCGTTAAAGCGTTCAGATAGAACATCTCCTCCCCGCCCCATAGCATGGGTTAAATTGCCTAGCGCCCCACCTAGTACGCCACTGAGGGCAAAGGCACCTTCTCCTAGATTGCGAAACTTAGATTTCTTTTTGTTGGTTTCTGATTCGATGAAGCTGGTCTTGTATCCATCGTTGCAAATATCACAGTAAAAGGTAAACTGAAAGCCTGCTTCTGTACTATTGTCTTCATAGTTTCGTGTAAAAGATTTCATCATGATCCTGACCTCCTATTTTTTCTTCTTGATTATTCCTTCTCCGGTGCAGAAGGAAGCTATTTGAATCGTTTTCCGCAGGCGGTACATTTCCTGTTTTGAAAAAACTGTAGCTCCATACAACGAGGATTTTCGCACTGCTTCATTAAACTTTTTCCACAGTGATCACAGCGTTCTGTAACGAAGGTGCGTTCTTTGCAATGGGGACAAATTACATAAAGGTTGCGCCCGCAGCAGCTACAGCATTGTTCGTCCCGGTGGATTTCCGTTTTGCAAGCGGGACATCTGTCGGAGAAGGGGGCATTACTTCCGCACTTGGGGCAAAAGTTCCCATCCCGGCCTATCAGGGTTCCACAAAACCGACAAGGTTGTTTGTAAAAAGACATCTAAATCCCCTCCTTTCCTTTGTGCTTAGCATAATGGAAGGAGGTGGTAAAAACCATTCATTAGTTTTAGTGGAAAGAAAAAACACCCCTTCATTAGTTCTAATGAGGTGGTGTTTCGGTGTCTTCCTTGTAGTCCTTAAACATAAGGAGCAGTTCTGCACGGCTGTTAATGGAGAGTTTTCGATAAATCGCGGTGCAATAGGTGTTTACTGTTGGATAGGCCAGTGCAAGGGTGGATGCGGTTTGCCGTAAGGTGTAGCCACAGAGGAGAAGGGTGCAAACCTGAATTTCTTGAGGGGAGAGCTTAAGCTCCTTAAGGCGACTTTGGAGCCTGCTGTCAAAGGTTACATCTTGCCGGTAGGTGTCGTCAATCCATTCACCTTGATAAAGAAGACGAAGGAACATGGGCGATAGGGCAAAAAAGGCGATGACAATGCAGACGGAAAGAATACTCAAGAGCAAATAGGCATCTCTAAACAGGTAAGCCAGCCCAAAGCCACTGAAGTAAAAAATAGCAGAGAGCAAAATGCCCACCCGGTAAAAGGTGATATTTTGAAATTTCTTTGCCATGAACCCTGCCAAGTAATAGATATTTACCATGCCAATACCGTAGGCTAGGCCAAAGCAAAGGGTGCTGATGTAGATCAGTATTGGGTAGTGAAGAATAATTAGGCGGATGACAAAGCCCAGAGCCAAAAGGGCGAAGGATAAATTCAGCATAATGCACAGATTAAGCTGGAACTTTTTTTGCAAAAGAATCACCAGAAGTAGGCCGAAGATAATGCCATAAAAATATAGTTGCGCTAGGTTGCTTCCGCTTTCTGCTTCCATATTCAAAATGGTCAGGGGTGCAAGAACATCACACAAAGAAAGCATAATGAAAACTACGGGCATAAGGGAATAGGCCTTGAATGAGAATTTTTTCTTCGTTACGTGGGGGATGAGGGCAGGATCCTTGGCTATGGCTACTGCACATCCAAAGATCAGTAGCAGGCAGCAAAGATAAATAAACTCTTGTACACTCAGACCAACGAGGAACTGGCGCAATAGGGGAGACAGGGATAAAAGCAGCTTGGGAAATAAGACGCCGAATATCATAGAAAAAAATCGCTCAACATTGTTGAGGATCATAAAAAATCCATAGGCGAAGGATGCAAAAGCATGACCTAGGGCAATGGCACAAAGAATATGAAAAAGAATAGCTGCCGGCCCGATGGTTAAAAATACAATGCCAATAAATGCCAGCAAGGCAGAAATTGCACTGTAAATGGTTTTGGGGACATAGTGTATGCCTTCAAAGCCTAAGGTAATCAGCGGACAAGCAATGAGCCAAATATAAGTCATAATTTGTTCGTAGCCGGTGAGCTGGTTGGTGGGCAAGAACAGTAGATTTCCTCCCGGCAAAAAACAAGAATAAAGCCAAGTAAACACCGCAATCCAGCCAATGAAATAAGGTAGCACCTCACGGCGGATGGACCGAAGGTTCAGTACG
>JAVWKI010000096.1:0-6410 GCA_036638575.1 Anaerovoracaceae bacterium
GTAAACAATATTACCTCACCAGAGGAATTAAGAGAAGCCATAGCACAAGGATGAAATGGAGGAAAACATGAAGACGATGATGTCAGGAAATGAAGCGGCGGCCAGAGGAGCGTGGGAAGGCGGATTAGCCTTTGCTTCTGCTTATCCGGGTACGCCTAGTACAGAAATCCTGGAAAATATAGTGAACTACAAAGACGATCTTTACTGTGAGTGGGCACCCAACGAGAAGGTTGCCTTAGAAGCAGCAATTGGGGCATCGGTGGCAGGCGTTCGTTCTCTTGCAACCATGAAGCATGTAGGGGTAAACGTAGCGGCAGATCCGCTATTTACACTGGCTTATACGGGAGTAACCGGTGGATTGGTGCTGGTTTCAGCAGATGATCCGGGGATGCACAGCTCCCAAAATGAGCAGGACAACCGAAACTATGCAACTGCAGCCAGATTGTTAATGCTTGAGCCGGCAGATAGCCAAGAGGCAAAGGACTTTATGAAGCTGGGACTTGAACTTTCTGAGCAATTTGATACACCGGTATTGATGAGAATGACCACGAGAGTTTGTCATTCCAAGAGCTTAGTAGAATTGGGAGAACGAGTAGAAAAACCGATTATCCCTTATGAAAAGAATATTAAGAAATTCGTTGCAACACCGGCAAACGGCAAGGTAATGCGAGTGAACCTAGAAGCAAGATTAAAGGCCATGGAAGCCTATGCTTGCAAGGCGGAAATCAACCAACCGGAGTATAACGGAACCAAAATTGGTGTAGTGACCAGTGGAATTGCCTACCAGTATGCTAAGGAAGCCTTTGGGGAAGAGGCCTCTTACTTAAAGCTAGGAATGACCTTTCCTATGCCGATGGATCTGATTCGAGAGTTTGCAGCGAAGGTAGACACCTTATATGTAATTGAAGAAATGGATCCTTATATAGAGAACCACCTAAAAATTGCAGGAATTCCATGTATTGGTAAGGAAGTTATTCCTGCATACGATGAATTAAATACCGACATTGTAAAACGAGGGGTATTTGGAATAGATACGGACACCCTTACTTCCCAAAAGGAAGCGGTAATGCGTCCGCCGACACTTTGTGCAGGCTGTCCGCATAGAGGCTTTTACTATGCTTTGGCACAGAAGAAAAACATTATGATTACCGGAGATATCGGCTGCTATACCTTGGGTTCAGCACCACCGTTAAATGCTATGGACACTTGCTTCTGCATGGGCGGAAGTATTTCCACAGGACATGGTGCGTCTATTGCTCTGAAACGAGCGGGAATGGAGACAAAGGTTGTGTCTGTTATTGGAGACTCTACCTTCTTCCATAGTGGAATTACCAGCTTAATTGACGAGGTCTATAACGGAGGAACCAACGTATCGGTGATTTTGGATAACCGAATTACCGGAATGACCGGACATCAACAAAACCCGGGAACCGGACTTACCCTAATGGGAACACCGGCAGTGGAAGTAGATATTCCGGCACTTTGCTTAGCCATCGGAATGAAAAAAGAAAATATTTACATTGTAAACCCTAATCGCTTAGACGAGGTGCACAAGGCACTGGACGAAGCCATTGCAAAGGAAGAGCCTACGGTGATTATCACTAGATGGCCTTGCATTCTCAAGAAGTTTACAGAAGAAGATAAAGCGGACTTTGATCTTAGTCCAAAGCGCTGTGTGGTTGTGGAAGAAAACTGTCGTAATTGCAAGCTTTGTGTAAAAGTTGGCTGCCCGGCAATCCATGCAACCAAGGACAAAGTGGAAATTGATAAGGCGTCTTGTACCGGCTGTGCAGTCTGTGCGCAAGTTTGTCCTTTCGATGCAATTGAGGAGGTAAAGTAATGAGCGAGGTAAAAAATATACTGCTTGTAGGCGTTGGCGGACAAGGAACGATTTTGGCCAGTAAGATTTTGACCGGAGGGTTAATCGAAGCCGGATATCAGGTAAAAATGAGTGAAATCCATGGCATGAGCCAGAGAGGTGGTAGCGTTTCTACCCAAGTGCGGTACGGAAAAGAGGTTTTTTCTCCTATCGTAGGAAAAGGTGAGGCAGACGTCATTGTGGCCTTTGAAAAGATGGAGGCGCTTAGATGGCTTCCTTATCTAAAAAAAGAAGGAAAGATGGTCATCAACGATTTTGAAATTCCTTCTGCGCCGATATTGATGGGAACGGTAGACTATCCGGAAGGCATCTTAGAAGAGCTTGGACAAAAGGCAGAGATCTTGACCATTAAGGCAGGAGAAATTGCAACGGCCCTTGGTAACGCCAAGGCCATGAATATTGTTCTTCTTGGTGCATTGGTAAAGGCGATGGATGTGGCAGAAGTAAACTGGGAAAAAGCCATTACCGAAAATGTAAAAAAAGGATTTGAAGAATTAAATATTAAGGCTTTTCAGCAAGGCATGAACCTGTAGCCTTGCGGAGAAAAGAAGGAGCGATGAAGTGAAAGAAAGAGAGAAGTTTGGTTCGAGGCTAGGATTTATCCTAGTCTCGGCTGGATGTGCAGTAGGCCTTGGAAATGTTTGGAAGTTCCCCTATGTGGTGGGACAAAACGGAGGTGCGGCCTTTATTGTCATCTATTTGATATTTTTATTGATTTTGGGAATTCCCATTATGGTTTGCGAGTTTTCCGTAGGTAGAGGTTCACAGCGATCTGTGGCATCTTCCTTCCGTGTGCTTGAACCAAAGGGAACCATTACCCATAAATTCGGCTATATTGCCATGGCAGGAAACTATCTGTTGATGATGTTTTATACCACGGTAGCCGGATGGGTATTGTATTATTTTTATAAAATGTGCAGAGGAAGCCTATCGGCCATGAGCGCGGAGCAGGTGGGGGCAGATTTTGGAGAAATGTTGGCCTCGCCGGGAACCTTGACCTTGTGGATGGTTGTGGCAGTGGGCATTGCCTTTGGAATTTGTTTCCTTGGGCTGAAAAATGGCGTAGAGAAAATCACCAAGGTGATGATGATTGCCTTGCTGCTTTTGATGGCGGTCATGATGGTTCGATCACTAACCCTAGAGGGAGCGAAGGAAGGAATTTCCTTCTTCCTGGTGCCGGATTTTGGTGCCTTGGTAGAAAAGGGATTGGGCAATGTGTTGTTGGCAGCTATGGGACAGGCATTCTTTACCCTAGGCCTTGGCATTGGCTCTATGGCTATCTTTGGAAGCTATTTGGACAAGAGCAGATCCCTGACGGGAGAAGCCATTAGCATTACTTTGCTGGATACGACCGTAGCCCTGATGGCAGGGTTTATTGTTATTCCCTCTTGCTTTGCCTTTGGCATTGAGCCGGGGTCAGGCCCCAGCCTAGTGTTTATTACCCTACCCAATGTATTTAATGAAATGCCGGGGGGAAGATTTTGGGGATCGATATTCTTCTTGTTTTTAGCCTTTGCAGCCTTGACTACCTTGGTTGCTGTGTTTGAAAACATTCTTTCCTTTGCGATGGATCTTTGGAACTGGTCCAGAAAGAAGGCGGTGGCCTTTAACATGGTCTTGATTATTTTACTGTCCTTGCCTTGTGTTTTGGGATTCAACCTATTGTCGGATGTTCATCCATTTGGACCGGAGTCAAATATTATGGACTTAGAGGACTTCCTCTTAACCAACAATATTATCTTGCTTGGTTCAATTGTCTATGTACTGTTTTGTGTTCGTCGTTATGGATGGGGATTCTCCAATTTTATTGCGGAGGCCAATGCAGGAACAGGAATCAAGCTTCCTGGGATTAAACACTATATGACCTTTGGAATTCCTACAATTATCTTGGTAGTCTATGTGAAAGGTTACTGGGACTTTTTTACGGCACAGGGGATGAACCCTTATGGCGGACTGATTATTGCAGGTGTATTATTGCTTTTGGTCGGCGCAATGATTTTCTATAGGAAAAAAGATACGCTACCCAATTAAAGAAAGGAAAGGGAACCATGATTGCAAAAAGCATGAAGAGTTATGTTGAGGGCGGATCAGCTATCCGTGCGATGTTTGAAGAAGGCGCAAAAATGGCGGCAGAATTTGGACCGGAAAATGTTTATGATTTCAGTCTGGGAAATCCCAGTGTACCTGCGCCGGGAGCGGTAGGGGAGGCCATTAAGGCCATTATCGACGAGGAAGAATCTACCTATGTTCATGGATACAACCAAAGCAACTCCGGCTACGAGGATGTAAGAACCATCATTGCAGAGAAGCTAAACCAGCGTCATGGCGTGAGCTTTTCAGCAAAGAATATTGTGATGACCGTCGGTGCAGCAGGAGGCTTAAATGTGGCCTTCAAAACCTTGCTGGATCCAGGAGATGAAGTGGTTGCTTTTGCACCATACTTTGTGGAATACAAAAATTATGCAGCCAATTATGGCGGCGTGATGAAGACTGTTCCGGCAAACACCAAAGACTTTTTGCCGGATTTAGAGAAACTAAAGGAAGTGATTACAGAAAAAACCAAGGCAGTGATCATCAACACGCCAAACAACCCTACCGGTGTGGTTTATTCTGAAACGGTGCCCCAGCAGCTAGCAGAAATTTTGACCCAAAAGGAGAAGGAATACGGCAAAGAAATTTATCTTATTTCCGATGAGCCTTATCGGGAGCTGGTTTATGATGGGGTAACGGTGCCTTATGTAACGAAATACTATCCCAATACCATCGTAGGCTATTCCTTTAGTAAATCCCTATCCCTACCGGGAGAGCGAATTGGATATTTGGTTTTTCCGCCGGATTTGGCAGATTTGGACAACACCTTGATGGCAGCAAATATTGCCAATAGAATCTTGGGCTTTGTCAATGCACCTACGCTGATTCAGCGTGCCATTGCAAGATGTATGGACAGCAAAACCGATATTGAGGCCTATGACAAGAACCGTAGAATGCTTTACGAGGGATTGACCCAGCAAGGATATTCTTGTATCAAGCCGGAGGGTGCGTTTTATCTCTTTGTAAAAAGCCCTATTGGTGATGATAAGGAATTTTGCAATCGAGCAAAGGCACATCACATTTTATTGGTGCCGGGTAGTTCCTTTGCGTGTCCCGGCTATGTAAGAATTGCTTACTGTGTCAGCAACAAAACCATTGTCAATGCCTTGCCAAAATTCAAGGCCCTGTGGGAAGAAGTGCAAGGGCTTGAATAAGTAGACACGTAAACCCGTCATTGGATTACCGCAAAGCGGCTATCCAATGGCGGATTTTTTTTGCAAAAAACCAACAATTAAACAAAAAAATAAAAAAATAATGAAAAATCTGAAAAATATGCGTTTAAACTGATATTCTCTGGGTAAGTATACTGGACATAGAACGAAAAGAGAAAAATATAGATATTGTTATCACGAAAAAGGAGGTAAAAATATGTTATTTAAGACAACAGAGCAACATGAGGAGTTTCGTGCAAAAATCCGAGAATTTGCGGAAACAGAGCTTAAGCCTATCGCGTTTATGCTAGATCAGGAAAATGCATTCCCTGATGATGTTGTGAAAAGTTTGGCGAAGATGAACATGATGGGGATACCGTATCCAAAGAAATATGGTGGTGCAGGATTAGATATTCTTACTTATGCCATTGCTGTAGAAGAGCTAGCCAGAGTAGATGGAGGAACAGGCGTTATTCTATCTGCCCATGTATCCTTAGGATCCTATCCGATCTTTGCATTTGGTACAGAAGAACAGAAGCAGAAATATTTGGTTCCTTTGGCAAAGGGAGAGAAGCTGGGTGCATTTGGACTAACTGAGCCCAATGCAGGCAGTGATGCCGGGGGAACAGAAACCACGGCAGAGCTTAAAGGTGACCATTATCTGTTAAACGGAGGAAAAATCTTCATTACCAACGCAGATAAAGCCGATACTTATATTGTCTTTGCAGTGACTACGCCAAACATCGGAACAAGAGGAATCAGTGCATTTATTGTGGAAAAAGGCTGGGAAGGCTTTGAATTCGGAGACCACTATGACAAGATGGGTATTCGTTCTTCTTCCACAGCAGAGCTCATCTTTAATGATGTAAAGGTACCAAAGGAAAACCTCCTAGGCAAAGAAGGCGAAGGCTTTAAGATCGCCATGGCAACACTAGATGGCGGCAGAATCGGGCCCTAGGTATTGCACAGGGTGCTTTTGAACATGCAGTAGAGTATGCCAAAGAGAGAGAGCAGTTTGGTATGCCGATTGCTTATCAGCTGATTAACTCCTTTAAAATTGCTGACATGGCAACAAAAATCAGAGCAGCAAGATTCTTAATTTACAGTTCGGCAGAGCTAAAAGAAGCCCACGAACCGTATGGAATGGAATCTGCAATGGCTAAGCAGTACGCTTCAGACATCTGTCTAGAGGTAGTAAATGATGCAGTACAGATTTTTGGCGGAAACGGTTACCTAAAGGGTATGGAAGTAGAGCGTGCTTACAGAGATGCAAAAATTTGCACCATTTA
>JAVWKI010000097.1:0-6408 GCA_036638575.1 Anaerovoracaceae bacterium
CCTATTCTCGTATCTTAGTGTAGTAGCGGACGCAACATCGCATCGTAAGGGACTTCTGAGAAATTCCCTTTTCGTCCATAGGCTACATCCCATCCTATGGCACTTAACGCACGATATTTACTCTACGCACCGTAATTTTAGCACAGCTGTTTGTTGTATGCAAGCATTCTCTTTGATATACTGAACGTAAATCGCGAAAAGGAGCAAAATGAAAAATCAACAAAATAATTTTATAAAACTATATCTATTCACTTATATGGCCATTGGCACCCTGCTCCCCCTGTTGGGACAGTACTTAAGCACCCTTGGTTTCTCTGGCAGTGAAATCGGCATCGTCACTGGAACGGGAACAATGGTGTCTATTTTTGCAGGACCGTTTTGGGGGAAGGTTTACGCAAATTCCAAGGGAAAACAGAAGCTTCTTCTGGGGCTATGCCTTTGTGCGGCATTGGTCGCACTGTTTTTGATGCAGGTTGGCATTTTCCCCCTATTTGTAGGGATATTTGCCTTGATGTATTTCTTTCAATCTCCAATTATGGCTCTATCCGATGCAATGACGGTAGAGCATAAGCAGCCCTTTGGTTTTATCCGCCTTTGGGGTGCAGTGGGCTTTGCTGCAGGTGGCTTGCTGGCAGGAGAGGTGGCAAAATATTTGCAACTAAAGTGGATCTTTATTTTCTATGGTCTTTGTTACTTGACCGCAGCGATAATCTTGATTTTTATTCACCGGGGAGGCTTGCACCAAGGGAACAGCCCTCAGGAGAAGGCAGCAGCAAGGGAAGAAAAGGAAAAAAAGAGCTACCGTCATCTCTTTGCCAATAAGCGGTATTTACAGCTGCTACTTTGTGCCTTCTTTTTTTGCGGAACCAATGTGGCCAACAATACCTATTTTAGCTTTCTTTATGTAGAAGGGGGCGGCACAGTTGCCGGGGTAGGGCTTGCCTTCTTCCTCATGGCCGGAAGCGAAGCGCCATTTATGGCGTGGACTGCACGGCTTGCACGCAGGTTTACCTTGGAAAAACTGCTTCTATTTGCCATGATTCTTTCTACCTTACGGTTTGCCTGGTATGCCACCGGCCCTGATAGCACAGTTTTGCTGCTAACCTTTTTCCTACAGGGAATGGTAAATGGGATCCTCCTCGTTGAATTTATCCGCTATATTGCTAGGCTTGTTCAGCCAGATTACAGTGGAGTAGCCATAGCGCTTTATTATTCGCTCAGCTCAGGAGGCAGCACCATCCTATGCCAGCTAGTGGGCGGAAGAATTTTGGATTTCACTGGTAGCTGGGGGGTATATCTATTCTTTGCTTTATTAAATCTTATGGGAACCTTGCTTTATCTATTCTTTGGATTGCAGAAGGAGGAAAAGGAATAGATCATATAATAAAATTTGGGTTGAAAAATAGGTACATTGTCTATATAATTGAGTAAAGAGTTGAACTTGCTATAGGTTGTTTTGCGTGCAAGGAGTAATAAATTGATAGAGAGGCAAGAAGTCAACAGTTTAATCAGTAAGTATTGTGAAATGGGTTATTTTTTTGTGAAAAAAAGACCTATTTTTTTTATTAAAAGAGGTGAAGCATGTTAAGCAAGCTAGAGTTAACCTTGGAGAATCCTTATGGAAAGCTAGATTATAATATTTCCTCCTTACTACAAGGCGCATTGATGGAGCAGATACGCCCAGAATATGCAGAAGTTTTACATGAAGGAAAATTAAATCCTTATTCCCAGTGTGTTCGATTTGGAAAAGATAAGATTGTTTATACGGTCAACACATTAAACAAAGGGGCCAGAGGAGAAATCATCCTTCCTTTATTGGAAAATAAATTGGAGAAAATTCATCTTAGACACAAAGCGCTTGAGTTTAAAATTAGTAGCAAACTATTGGTGGAGAAATCTTATGGTGAGTTGATAGAAGAAACCTACCTGGGGGGAAGAGGAAACTATCTTGAATTTGATTTGTATACACCAACTGCCTTCAAACGAGGAGGCAAATATCATTTTTATCCAGATACGGAATTGATTTTTAAGAATTTAATTATGCGTTTTGATGGATGTACAACAGAAACGACTCTTTATGATGAAGAATTGATTCAAGATATTCGAGATAAGACAGAAATTGTTAATTATGATGTTCGAAGTGCGAGATTTCATTTAGAAGGGATAAGAATTCCTGGATTTGTAGGTAGGTTAGGGATAAGGGCTTCTGGGACAAAGCAGTTTTCGAATTTATTACAGCTTTTGATAGGGTTTGGAGAGTTTGCAGGGGTTGGGATTAAAACGTCTATCGGAATGGGGGCAATGAAGCGCGTGGAGAGGAAGGAGAACAGATAAATGGAAAAAGGTGTACAAGTAATCTTTGGAAGTCTTCTGCATGATTGCGGAAAGGTCCTTTATCGACATTCTGGAGGAGAACGGCATAGCAAAAGTGGGCAAGCTTTTTTAAAGGATCGCGTGGGAATCACCGATGAAGAGATTCTTAATCAAGTACTGTATCACCATAGTGATGGACTTAAGGGGGCGAAAATCTCCACAGATTCTTTGGCGTATATTACCTATATTGCGGATAATATTGCTTCGGGAGTAGATCGGCGAAGCGACGAAGAAAGTGGAGGTGGCTGGAAAAAAAATATTAGCTTAAATAGCATTTTTAATTTACTCAATGAAAATAGAAATAAAAAAAATTATGCACCAGGTGTAATTGATTCCAAGGGAACCATGAATCTTCCCATTGAACAGAATTTGAGTTTTGATCAAGAAATTTATGGCAAAATTGAGGACAACTTACTAGATGGATTAAAGGGGATAAAGGTAGAACAAGCGTATCAAAATTCATTGCTACAGCTTTTAGAAGCAAATTTAAGTTTTGTACCCTCATCTACATCCTTAAAAGAGGTTGCCGACATTTCATTGTTTGACCATTGCAAGTTAACTGGAGCAATTGCATCGTGCATCTTAATCTATATGGAGTCTCAGGGGAGAAAGAACTATAAGGAAGAGCTTTATCGAAAGGCAACGAATTTTTACAATGAGAAGGCATTTACGATGTGTAGCTTTGATTTGTCCGGGATACAAGAGTTCATCTATACGGTTGGAAGTAAAAATGCCCTAAAGACGTTAAGAGCTAGATCCTTTTATTTGGAAATTTTGGCGGAGCACATTGCAGATGAATTACTAGTGCGGTTAGGGTTAAGCAGAGCAAACTTGCTTTATACTGGAGGCGGTCATGGGTACTTGCTACTTCCAAGTTCTAATGAGATTGAAGAAAAGTTAACACAATTTATAGATGAACTGAAGGAATGGTGTATCGACTCCTTTGATATTGGCCTTTATGTTGCCTGGGGTAGGGTAAACTGCTCTGCTAGTGCTTTGATGAATAAGGATGAGGGGAGTTATAAGGAAATTTTTACAACGCTGAGTCATAGCCTATCTGAAAATAAAATGAATCGTTATTTAGGAAAAGAAATTGAGGCATTGAACGATCAAGGAGGAGATAAGGGAAGGCGAGAATGTAAAGTTTGTAGGAGAGTGGATCGTCTGTTAGAAGAAGATATTTGCTCATTTTGTGAAGCGTTTGTTCAATTATCGGCAAATATTGTGAAAAAAGATTTTGCTGTTATTTTAGATGCGGGAGAAGTAGGGGTGCCACTTCCCTTTGGAGCGATTATCCGGCTAGAAAACCGGGAAGAAACAAGGCAGCTGATTCAATCCAACGCAAGCTATCGTCGGGCATATAGTAAGAATGATCTGTACACAGGGGAAGCTTTTTCTACGAAGTTATGGGTCGGAGACTATAAATATGGAAATGACTTTGCTTCTTTAGCAGCGGCAGCATCAGGAGTAAAACGTTTGGGAGTACTTCGAGGGGATGTAGATAATTTAGGGCAAACCTTTGTTTCCGGTTTTGAGCGTAAGGAGGATGGGGATAAATATGTTTCTATTTCTAGAACCGCTACCTTCTCTCGGAAGCTGTCGATGTTCTTTAAACTTCGTATCAATGATATTCTAGAAAAGGGGGAGTTTTCTCTTAGTGGAGAGCGTGCTCCAATTAAGCGGGATGCAATGATTGTTTATTCGGGAGGAGATGATGTTTTTCTTGTTGGATCGTGGAATCATGTGGTGGAGATCGCGGTAGATCTGAACCACCGACTCAAGGAGTATAGTGATAATACCCTAAGCATTTCTGTTGGTGTTGGAATATTTTCGCCTAAATATCCAGTAGCGTTGTTGGCACGGCAGACCGGAGATCTAGAAGCCTATTCCAAGAAATTGGAAGGGAAGGATGCGATAACCCTATTCGATCAAGAAAATCGATATTCCTGGGAGCAATTTGAGCAGAATGTAGTCAATGAGAAATTACGTACTTTGCAGGCATTCTTAGATAATAACGAACAACAGGGATTCAACTTTCTTTATCGCATTATGGATCTGGTCCGTCATAGCGATGAGAATATTAATTTGGCGAGATTGGCCTACACTTTGGCAAGAATGGAGCCAACAGAAAGGGCACAGAAGGATGAACAGGAAAAATTTGATAGCTTTTCCAGGCAGCTTTACCAATGGGTTTGTAGGGGTAAAGAAGATAGGCGAGAATTGTTAACGGCAATCTATCTATATGTTTATTTAAATCGAGAACAGGAGGCGATAGGCGATGGAACTAACTAAGTTAAATTATGTTGAGCAGGCCGAAAAAGCAATTAAAGGACTGGTGAGTACCGACCAAAAGGGAAAAAAGACAATAGAAATAACCACATCGAAAATACGTAATATATTGACAATGGTCAATGACTTAAAGAATCTTTCAAAGCGAGAGGGAGATTCTCTTAGTGAAGAGGTTCAAGGAAAGGTACAATATCTCAAGATGCGCTTGGCCTATGAATCGGGAAGAGAATCAGTTGTAGATGAGTTTGTAAAGTGTACAAAATTGATGGAGACGCTTGAAGGAATTAAAGAAAGCAAGGAAAAGTTGAGTCTTTTTTGTGAATATGTGGAAGCTTTGGTGGCATATCATCGATATTATGGTGGAAAGGTTAGGTAAAATAAATGTTTAGTAAACTGGAACTAACAGGAAAAATTGTAATTAAGACAGGAATGCACATAGGAGGTTCAGAATCTTTTGCGGCAATTGGTGCCCTTGATTCTCCAGTAATTAAGGACAAGCTTACTGACTTGCCAATTATTCCAGGAAGCAGCCTGAAGGGAAAAATGAGAACACTTCTAGCTAAAGTACATGCCACAGGAAAGATCAATAATCGGCATAACGAGGATCCAGAAATCCTACTAAGACTATTTGGAAGTGCCAATGATAAGGCAAAAGAAAAAAGTTGGACTGGACGCCTTATTTGTTCGGATTCATTTATGCGTAATGATAAAGAATTGGAAGCTCTAGGTGTTATCGGTGGTGTTGAAGCAAAAGAAGAAAATACCATTGATCGAATTACTGCGAAAGCAAATCCAAGACAAATCGAACGTGTGGTTCGCGGTGCTGAGTTTTCAATGTCGTTGATTTATACCGCGGAAGAAGAGACAGAAATCGTAGAAGATATTGGCTTGATTGCAGAAGGACTGAAGCTGTTAACCTATGATTATTTGGGTGGACATGGTTCTCGTGGTTATGGAAGAGTAGCCTTTAGGGATCTGGAAATTCATGTTGTTGCTGGCAAGGATCTTGACGAGAGCATGGAAGAAGCATGTAACGCGATGTTAGAGGAAGTATAGCTATGGAGTATGAACTATATAAATTAAAATTCAAGACAGCAGTACATTTAGGGCAAGGGCGTCTTGAAGAAGGGGCAGAAGTTTTCCATGCCGATACTTTATTTTCTGCATTATGCTTCGAGGCATTAAATTTAGGAGGAGAGGCATTGCTAAAAACTCTTGTGGAAGCTGCTGAAGAGGGAAAGATTAAAATTTCTGGAGGACTGCCTTACATTGGTGATACTTATTATATTCCCAAGCCAATGATTCCTGTAACAACAGAAGCATCCAATTCGGTGGATAAAAAAGCTATGAAAAACCTGACTTATATTCCTATTCAACAAATTGGTGAGTACCTTAACGGGAAATTGGATCCTACCGTTTATGTAGAAGCGCTGTCTAACTTAGGGAAGAAAGATGTTCGTACAGGGGTAGGCCTTAGTACACTGGGAGAAAACGATTTGTTTTATGTAGAGACTTATTGTTTTGAAGAAGATGCTGGATTGTACATTTTGGTCGGCTATGACCGGGAAGAAGAACGGTATTTAATGGGTGATTTGATAGAAGCTTTGGGTTATTCAGGAATTGGAGGGAAACGTTCGTCGGGCTTAGGGCAGTTTGAGGCGAGACTAGGTGATCTGCCCGAGGGATTTTCAGATAGGCTAAAGCAAGAGAGCGAGACTAGGGTAATGGCATTGAATGCTTGTTTGC
>JAVWKI010000098.1:0-6399 GCA_036638575.1 Anaerovoracaceae bacterium
AGTCGGAGGCGTAATCGTGATATCCGCAGGATATTTAGTTATAAAAGAAAAAGGAAAACTGGAGGAACATTCCAATGATTGAGAAGCTTAACATGACCATGCTGACAGATTTTTATGAGATAACCATGGCAAATGGATATTTTGAATCGGGCATGGCCGATGACATCGCTTACTTCGATATGTTTTTTCGAAGAATTCCCGACAAGGGAGGCTTTGTTATCATGGCAGGCGTTGAACAGGTAGTGAACTATTTGGAGGACTTAAAATTTACAGATGATGATATTGAGTTCTTAAGAAGCAAGAAGATTTTTAACGAGAGATTTTTAGAATATCTGAGAAATTTTGAGTTTGTCTGTGATGTGTGGTCTATCCCGGAAGGGACACCGGTATTTCCCGGAGAACCACTGATTACAGTGAGAGGTCCGGTTATCCAGGCACAATTTGTAGAGACAATGATTCTTCTTGTGGTAAATCACCAAAGCTTAATCGCCACCAAGGCCAACCGAATTGTCAGAGCGGCCAAGGGTAGAGGGGTTATGGAATTTGGAACCAGAAGGGCCCATGGGGTTTCTGCTGCAGTATACGGTGCCAGAGCAGCCTATATCGGTGGCTGTGTAGGAACTGCCTGTGCAGTTGCAGATAGAGATTATGGCGTTGCAGCACTGGGGACTATGGCACACAGCTGGGTGCAGATGTACCCTTCCGAGTATGAAGCCTTTAAAAAATATGCGGAAATTTATCCGCAAAACTGTGTTTTATTGGTAGATACCTATAATGTACTCAAATCCGGAGTTCCTGCAGCGATTCAAGTATTTAAGGAAATGAAGCCGGCCAGCATGGGCATTAGAATCGACAGTGGTGACGTGACCTATCTGACCAAAAAAGCAAGAAAAATGCTAGATGATGCAGGCCTTACTGAGTGCAAGATTGTTGTATCTAACTCCCTTGATGAATACATCATTCGAGATGTAATTCTTGAAGGCGCTTGCATCGATTCCTTTGGCGTAGGAGAGCGGCTAATTACAGCGAAATCCGAACCGGTATTCGGCGGAGTATACAAGCTTTCAGCCCTAGAAAAAGACGGGGAAATGATCCCGAAAATGAAAATCAGTGAAAACGTAGAAAAAATCACCAACCCGGGCTTCAAAACCCTATATCGTCTCTTTGACAAGGATAGCAACAGAGCCATTGCGGACCTAATTACCCTAGACGGAGAAGCGGCACCGGGAGGAGATGAACTGGAAATTTTCGATCCATTGGCAGTATGGAAACGAAAAAAAGTAACCAATTTCTACGCAAAAAACCTAAGAGTACAGCTCTTCGACAAAGGACAGCGAATCTATGATTTACCAGACATTGAAGAAATCAGAGACTACTGCAAGGAACAGGTTGCCGCACTTTGGGACGAAATGTTGCGATTTGAAAATCCACAAACCTACTACGTTGACCTTTCCCAAAAGCTATGGGAAATGAAAAACAGCTTAATCGAAGAACACAATCACTAAAAATAAAAGCAATGCACCGGCCTCCCAAGGTTAGAAAACCACTAACCTTGGGAGACCTTTTTTTATATATAAAACTTCCCACCCGCCTCGGCTTGAGTCATTTCAACGATTTCACTTTGGGCATCTTCACAAAATCTTAATGGAAAAAAGACAGAACATAATACAGGCTTAACGTAGGGGTTGATATAATGAATAGGGAAGTTGAGGTGGAGAGAATGGAAGAGATAACCTTATATAAGGGATTGTATGTGCTCATTGTGGGCATAATGGCGGTGTTGTTGTCTAGACTGATTATCAAGGTCATGGGCGGGAAAAAGACGATGCTGTCGGAATTATTAGGGCCGATAGAAGAGAAAATATTGGAAGTAATGGGCGTGGATACAAAAGAAAACATGACGCTGAAACGATATTTTCGCGGGGTATTGATTTTTTTCGCAGTAGGTGGAGCAGTGTTTTTGTTGATGGAAATACCGGGTCTTGCCCTTAGCGGAGCAGGGGAGTCTGCCACGATTCCTTTATTGCTGAAGGTGTTTCGCGTGAGTATGGAAAATTTCATTCTGGTTGCCGCCGGATTGGCGGTGTTTTTTGCCTTAGTTCGTCGACTGGTGCATAGAAAAAAGCAAGGCTTTGGGAATTTTTGGGTGGACATGACAAGGATTATTCTTTATGTTTTGATTCCTCTAAATTTGGTTTTGGCTGTTGGTGTTTCTGGTGCAGGAATCATTGTGGCCAAAGAGCAGCAGCACCAGGTTCAGACAGTAGAGGAAGAAACTGCGGGAAGCAGAACCGATATATTTATGGTACAATAGTCAGGTAAAGTTGGAATAGATCAAGGGAAGCAGATCTAGGAAAAGGGAAGGGAAAAAAGATGAAGGAACAACGACCAAATCCCGATGAACTCTTAAAAAAAATCAAAGAAGAGGAACAGGCAGAAAAACGGGGGCATTTAAAAATATTTTTTGGTTACGCAGCGGGAGTAGGGAAAACCTATGCTATGCTAGAAGCGGCCCACAGTGCAAAACGGAGGGGAATTGATGTTTTGGTGGGGTATGTAGAACCCCACACCCGGCCGGAGACCATGGAATTGCTGGAAGGGTTGCCGCAGCTACCCAATTTAACGGTGAATTATAAGGATATTCAGGTGAGAGAATTTGACTTAGATGAAGCCATTAAGAGAAATCCAAAATTGATTTTGGTCGATGAGCTTGCTCATACCAACAGCCCGGCTTGCAGACATGTGAAGCGCTATAAAGATATAGAGGAGCTACTCAAGGCGGGAATCGATGTGTATACTACAGTAAATGTGCAGCACATTGAAAGCTTAAACGACATGGTCGCAGCAATTACAGGAATTTCCGTAAGAGAGCGAATTCCAGACTATGTGTTTAATGATGCGGACCAAGTAGAATTAATTGATATTGAGCCGGAAGAGCTTTTGGAACGGCTTAAATTGGGTAAAATTTACAAAGAACACCAAGCGGAACGGGCGATGGTGAACTTTTTTGATGTTAAGAATTTGGTTGCCTTGAGAGAAATTGCCTTGAGGCGCTGTGCAGATAGAATGAATAAAATGTCTGAAAAGGCTAGGCGTTCTGCCAACAGCGACTACTATACCGATGAACACATTCTGGTATGCCTTTCACCTTCTCCCACCAATGCCAAGCCCATTCGTGCGGCAGCAAGAATGGCAGATGCCTTTAATGGAAACTTTACCGCCCTTTTTGTAGAGACACCTGACTTTGAGAAGCTAGAAGAAAAAAACAAAAAGGCCTTGAGAGACAATATGTATTTGGCCAAGCAATTAGGGGCTACGGTGGAAACGGTCTATGGAGATGACGTACCACTTCAAATTGCAGAATTTGCCAGGCTTTCCGGGGTGTCCAAAATTGTCATGGGTCGAAATAATGCCAAGCGAAAGTTTTACTTGAGAAGACCTTCCCTTACAGAGCGATTGACGGCAGTCGCACCTAATCATGATGTCTACATTATTCCGGACAGAGCCGTTCCCGGTTATAGAGGGAGAAGGACAGAAACAGGAAAATTTAAATTTGTCTTGTCTGATGTAATCAAAACCCTACTCTTGCTCATCGGTGCTACCGGTGTCGGTTTGCTTTTTTCTGCCCTAGGGTTTTCAGAGGCAAACATCATCACCATTTACATTCTTAATGTTTTGGTTACAGCAATTATTACCACCCAAAGGGGATATAGCTTAATTTCCTCGGTGGTGAGTGTGTTGACCTTTAATTTTTTCTTCACGGCACCCACATTTACGTTAAATGCCTATGGTGAGGGATATCCGGCAACATTTTTGATTATGTTTATTGCTGCGTTCATTACAGGAACCTTGGCGGTGAAGATCAAGCAACATGCGCGTCAGGCGGTGGAGACTTCCTATCGAACCAAAATTCTTTTTGAAACAAATCAGCTACTGCAAAAAGAAATGGAGCCGGAGGAAATTTCATCGGTTACCGCCAACCAACTAACCAAGCTGCTAAAGCGAGATGTAGTGTTTTATATGGTAGATGATGAAGATCGCCTTCTTGAGCCTCGGGTATTTTTTGCAGAGGAAAAGGAGAGGCAAGAGGACTATATGACCGACAATGAGCGTGCGGTGGCCGCATGGGTTTGCAAGAACAATAAGCATGCAGGCGCAAATACAAGCACCTTGGGCAGTGCGAAATGTATGTACCTCTCTGTGCGGGTCAATGATTGGGTATATGGCGTGGTGGGCATTGCCGCCCAAGGAAAACCCTTAGATTCCTTTGAGCACAGCATTGTTCTTTCTATTTTAGGAGAATGTGCCTTGGCCTTAGAAAACGATATGGCCTTTAGAGAACGAGAAGAGGCCGCAATCCTTGCTAAAAATGAACAGCTAAGGGCCAACCTTTTGCGCTCTATTTCTCACGATCTGAGAACTCCGCTTACCGCAATTTCCGGAAATGCGGGAATCCTCATGGCTGGAGAAGAGGTAATGGAGAAAGAAAAAAAGAAGGCCATCTATCGAGACATTTATGATGATTCCCTTTGGCTGATCAATTTGGTGGAAAATCTGCTTTCGGTAACAAAGATTGAAGACGGCTCCATGAGTATAAAAATGACCACGGAATTGATGGAGGAAATTATCACCGAAGCCTTGGCCCATCTTCATCGCAAGGAAGTAGAACAAAAAATTGTGGTGGAGCAGCCCGAGGATTTTGTTTTGGCAAAAATGGACGGAAAGCTGATTATGCAGGTAATCATCAATATCGTTGGAAATGCCATTAAATATACGCCAAAAGATGCCGTGATCACCATCAAAACCATAAAAGAAGAGGGACAAGCGGTGGTAGAAATCTCCGATACGGGAGAAGGAATTGCCGATCAAGACAAGGAAAAAATCTTCGATATGTTCTATACTGCCAACAACTCCATGGGAGATAGCAGAAGGAGCTTGGGCCTTGGACTTGCCCTTTGTAAGTCAATCGTTAATGCACATGGCGGAGAAATTGCCGTTTTGGATAATCACCCCAAGGGAACGGTGTTTAGATTTACTTTGCCGGCAGAGGAGGTGCAACCTTATGAAGAATAAACCATTAATCCTAGTTGTGGAAGACGATAACGCCGTAAGAAATATAATCATAACAACCATAGAAACCCAAAAATATCACTATCATACGGCAAAAAACGGAAACGAAGCCATCTTAGAGGCCGTATCCCAAAAACCGGAAGTCGTTTTATTAGACCTTGGTTTACCGGACATGGATGGAATTGATATTATAAAAAAAATTCGTTCCTGGTCCAACATGCCCATCATTGTCATCAGCGCAAGAAGCGAGGATGCAGATAAGATTGCGGCACTAGATGCAGGGGCAGACGACTATTTGACCAAGCCGTTTTCAGTAGAAGAATTGCTAGCCAGACTAAGGGTAACCTTTCGCAGACTGGCCTACTCAGTACAAGAAGAAAGCACCGTATTTACCAACGGGGATCTAAAAATTGATTATAGCGAAGGCTGTGCCTACATGAATGAGGAGCTTTTGCACCTAACCCCAATTGAGTATAAGCTCCTTTGCCTTTTAGCCAAAAATGTAGGAAAGGTACTAACACACACCTACATTACCAGAGACATTTGGGGAAGTGCCTTTGATAGTGAGCTTGCCTCCTTACGGGTATTCATGGCAACCTTGCGGAAGAAAATCGAAAAAAACAGCGGAGAACTAAAATACATCCAAACCCACGTGGGCGTAGGCTACCGCATGTTGAAGCTGTAATACGTGTGCTTCAATACCGTAAATCCGCAAAATTACTAAATGACTTTTTTGTTAATCGGGAAGCTTTGGCTTGGAGTGCGTGGCGTTCGGAAAACCCTGAGTGTGAGTATAGATACAGGCGTGGCTTTCGGAAAACCCTGAGTGTGAGCATAAGCAGATCCTGTTTTTTCTAAATTGCCGAGCGCTGAGCAGAATAGATCGCAGTTTTTTGCACCCTTTTGCCAAAAACGGGCTTTCAAATGCAAAAAACGTGAGTACTTATACATGTAAAAAAATGTTTATTCGTTGAGTAGAACTGCCAGTCAGGATGGGAAGGTTGGCGGCCAAGCCAAGGGTCAAAACCCCAAGAATTTTGCATTTATACTCCTGAAATCGGCCAAAGGGTGCAAAATTTTGCATTCGAACCCCCAAAAAAACGAAAAGGGTGCAAAAAAGGCAGATCTGTTATTTTTTTACATTTTTGAGTTTGGAGGGGGAGGCCGCAAATTTAAAAAAAGTGGCATGGTTCTTGCGTATCTCTGCTACTTGAAAAAGCAACTACTTGAAAAGCCTAAGCTCTTTATGCAATTACTCCATCTCGCCTAGTCCCGCCCCAACTCATCTCGAATCGCCTGGCCTAGTCCCGCCCCAACTCATCTCGAATC
>JAVWKI010000099.1:0-1917 GCA_036638575.1 Anaerovoracaceae bacterium
CTTTTGGGACATTTTCTCAACTGGTATATTAGGACATTATCACATTTGGTTTATAAAGCGCATACATTTTGCGACACAGCATATTGACAAAGTCCCATGGCTGTGGCATAATATTGAGGATTTGAGCAAAAATAAAGGAGGATACAATGAAAACTCTATTAAAGGGCGGATACGTCATCGTAAATGAAGAAAAAAAGTCTGTAGATATTTCTATTGAACAGGGAAGAGTTTTTGCTATTGCTTCGGAAATTAACAATGAAGGTTTTGATAAAGTTATCCATTGCGATAACTTTTTTATTGCTCCGGCATTTGTGGATGTACACGTCCATTTGAGAGAACCGGGGTTTTCCTATAAGGAGACAATAGCAACAGGAACTGCTGCGGCAGCTAGAGGGGGGTATAGCACTGTTTTTTCTATGCCAAACCTAACTCCGGCACCGGTGGATGCACAAAGCTTGCAGGTGCAGCTAGAGATTATTGACAAGGAGGCCAAGGTGAAGGTTCTTCCTTATGGTGCAATTACCCAAACCCAATCGGGAAGAGGCGGATTGTCCCAGATGGAAGAAATGGCAGATAAGGTCATTGGCTTCACTGACGATGGAAAAGGCATACAGGCAGGGGGCCTGATGAGAGAAGCAATGCACAAGGCAAAGTCCTTAGGAAAGCTGATTGTTGCCCACTGTGAGGATGAAGAATATGATACCTATGAACCAGAAAGCGAATGGAAGCAAGTGGAGAGAGATATTGCGCTAGCCAAAGAAACCGGCTGCCCATATCACATTTGTCATATTTCTACCAAGGAAACGGTAGAGCTAGTGCGCAAAGCCAAGGGGGAAGGGGTAGACATTACCTGTGAAACCGCACCCCATTATCTGATTTTTGATAACCAAGATCTTCCTGACGAGGGACGATTCAAAATGAATCCACCCATTAGAGGAAGGGCCGATAAGGAAGCATTAATTCAGGGGATTCAGGACGGTACCATAGATATGATTGCAACCGACCATGCACCCCATAGCGAAGAAGAAAAAAGCAAGGGCTTTAAAGATAGCATGTTTGGCATCATCGGAATGGAAACTGCCTTCCCGGTACTTTATACCCATTTAGTAAAGCCGGGAACAATTACCCTAGAAAAACTGATCGATCTGATGGCCATTGCGCCAAGAAAACGGTTTGGTCTTCCCGGAGGGGAGATTCAGGAAGGGGAAGTTGCGGATCTTGTCCTCATCGACCTAGAGGAAGAATATGAGATTGATTCGGAGGAATTCCTCAGCAAGGGCAGAAGTACGCCATTTGAAGGCATGGATGTTTTCGGAAGGATAATTACCACTTTAGTGGATGGAGAAATCAAATGAAGCGAAACCAATACCAAATCATGAGCAATGAACAAATTGCAGAAAATACATACCAGTTGATCCTTGCCGGGGACACAGCGGAGATCACCGCGCCGGGACAATTTGTGAATATTAAAATTCAAGGACTATATTTAAGAAGACCGATTTCTATCTGTGATTATGAAGCGGGAAAATTGACCTTAGTCTATAAGGTTGTAGGAGAAGGCACTAAGCGGCTGTCTGCCATGAAGGAAGGAATGCTGGATATTCTTTGTCCTTTGGGTAACGGCTATGACCTGGAGGCAATTCCGGAAGGGGCAATTTTGGTTGGTGGAGGCGTAGGCGTTCCGCCGATGTATGGCCTAGCAAAAGCCATTGCCCACAAGAAACCTAAGGTGTTTTTGGGCTTTAACCGTCAAGAAGAGGTATTCTTTAAGGAAGCGTTTGAAGCATTGGGACTTGAAACGGTGATCAAGGTAGGCGGCTATATTACCGAGGTACTGCCGGAGCAGGGTTATGTTTGTGCTTGCGGACCGGAAGTCATGTTAAAGGCTATTGATGAATTATCCGTAGGTGGACAGTA
>JAVWKI010000099.1:1927-6291 GCA_036638575.1 Anaerovoracaceae bacterium
ATGGCTTGTGGTTTTGGTGGCTGTATGGGCTGCTCATGCAAGACCAAGTACGGTGCTAAACGAATTTGCAAGGAAGGACCGGTACTGACAAAGGAGGAAATTATATGGTAGAGATGAAGGTAAACTTAAGTGGCCTGATTTTGGATAATCCAATTATTCCCGCCAGCGGAACCTTTGGTTATGGGAAGGAATATGCGGATCTTTATGACCTAAATATTTTGGGGTCCATTTCCTTTAAGGGAACCACTGTAGATCCTAGATTTGGAAATGAACAGCCGAGAATTGCAGAGTGTTCTTCCGGCCTAATTAATTCTGTCGGCTTACAAAATCCGGGGCTAGAAAAGGTCATCAGCCAAGAATTACCCCAGCTTGCCAAGCTGTACAAAAAGAAAGTAATCGCCAATATCAGCGGGTTTTCTTTGGAGGAATATGTTACCTGTGCCAAGGCAATGGATAAACAGGAGCAGGTAGGCATTATCGAGGTGAATGTAAGCTGCCCCAATGTCCATGGGGGAGGCCTTGCCTTTGGTCAGGACAAGGACCAGGCGGCAGAAGTGACAAGAGCGGTAAAGGCAGTAACAACCAAGCCGGTATATATTAAGCTTAGTCCAAATGTTACGGATATTGTTTCTATTGCAAAGGCCTGTGAAGAGGCTGGTGCAGATGGAATTAGCTTAATCAATACCCTTTTGGGCATGAGAATTGACATCAACAAAAGGAAACCGGTAATTGCCAACAAAATGGGTGGCTTTAGCGGACCTGCAATTTTCCCTGTGGCGGTACGAATGGTTTATCAGGTTGCCCATGCAGTGAACATTCCGGTGATTGGAATGGGCGGGGTCAGCAGTGCCAAGGATGTGATTGAAATGATTATGGCCGGTGCCCACGCGGTGCAAATCGGTGCAGCAAATCTTGTCAATCCATGGGTATGCAAGGAAATTATTGAGGAGCTTCCCGTGTTAATGAAGGAACTGGGAATTGCGAATTTAGAAGAGATAAGAGGTGTAGTATGAGCAGAGAAGTAATTATTGCCCTGGATTTTCCGGGGAAAAAAGAAACATTGGCCTTTCTTGATGGCTTTCAAGAGGAAAAACCTTTTGTGAAAATCGGCATGGAGCTTTTCTATGCAGAGGGACCGGAAATCATTCGAGAGATTAAGGCAAGAGGACATGAAATTTTCCTCGATCTTAAGCTTCATGATATTCCCAATACGGTAGAAAAAGCCATGGCGTCTCTTTCACGATTGGATGTAGACATGTGCAATGTTCATGCAGCAGGAACAATCAAAATGATGGAAGCGGCGGTAAAGGGACTGACCAGAGCAGATGGAAGTCGTCCGCTTTTGATTGCCGTAACTCAGCTGACGTCTACCGATAAGGAAAGAATGAATACAGAGCTGGGGATTAACGGAACGGTTGAAGAGGTGGTTATCGCTTATGCAAAGAATGCCAAGGCGGCTGGTCTTGATGGAGTAGTTTGCTCTCCACTGGAATCACCGATGATTCATGAAGCCTGCGGAGCAGAATTCTTGACGGTAACACCAGGCGTTCGTTTCGCAGACGGAGATAAGGGCGATCAAGTGCGCATTACCACACCGGAAAAGGCAGGAACCCTTGGTTCGGACTACATCGTTGTAGGAAGACCGATTACCCAGGCAGAGGATCCGGTGGCGGCTTACAGAAGATGCAGCAAAGAGTTCAAAGGAGAATAAAAAATGAAAAATATTATTGCAAAAGAATTATTAAAGATAGAGGCAGTGTTTTTAAGACCGGAAGAGCCGTTTACTTGGGCAAGTGGAATTAAAAGCCCGATTTATTGTGATAACCGATTGATTCTTACTGCACCGGAGACAAGAACCATTGTAGAAGAAGCCATTGCAAAGACTGTACAGGATCATTATCCAGAATGTGAAGTGCTCATGGGAACCAGTACTGCGGGAATTGCCCATGCAGCCATTGCAGGCCATCTTTTGGGCCTACCTATGGGCTATGTTCGAGGCTCTGCAAAGGGTCACGGCAGAACCAATCAAATTGAAGGAAGACTTCGCCCGGGACAGAAGGTTGTGGTTGTAGAGGATTTGATTTCCACCGGCGGTTCAGTAATTGATACGGTAAAGGCATTAACCGAGGCAGGTGCAATTGTTCTTGGCATAGTTAGCATCTTTACTTACGGAATGAAAAAAGGCGTTGAGCGATTGGCAGAAGCCGGTGTGAAAAATGTTAGCCTAAGCGATTTAGACGCCTTGGTTGAAGTTGCGGCAACAGAAGGGTACATCGCCCAAGGGGATAAGGAAAAATTAATACAATTTAGAGATAATCCGGCAGATGAACGCTGGATGAAAGGAGAGTAGTAGTGGAAATAAGAAATTTAATCAGTATTACCGACTTAAGCGTGAAAGAAATCGATGATATGATCGATTTGGCCGAGGATATTATTGAACATCCTAAGGACTATATGGATATTTGCCATGGAAAAAAATTGGCAACCCTATTCTTTGAGCCCAGCACGAGAACCAGACTAAGCTTTGAAGCGGCAATGCTTGAGCTAGGCGGGAGCGTGCTTGGATTCAGTGAAGCCTCTTCTTCTTCTGCATCTAAGGGAGAGAGCGTAAGCGATACCATCAGAACGGTAGGCTGCTATGCAGACATTATCGCCATGAGACATCCTAAGGAGGGTGCACCTACGGTGGCAGCGAGAAGAACAACCGTGCCGATTATTAATGGAGGAGACGGAGGACATTTTCATCCGACACAAACCTTAACCGACCTATTGACCATAGAGAGAAACAAGGGCAGATTGGATAATATGACCATTGGACTTTGCGGAGACTTGAAATTCGGAAGAACCGTACATTCTCTCATTGAAGCGATGCTTCGCTATGAAAATGTAAACTTTGTTCTTATTGCGCCAGAAGAGCTACGAATTCCACAGTATGTGAGAGAGATGCTCACAAAGACAGGGGTGCAATGGAAGGAAGTAGAAAAAATGGAAGATGTAATGGACGAGCTGGATGTTTTATACATGACCAGAGTTCAGCAGGAACGTTTTTTCAATGAAGAGGACTATGTACGACTGAAAGATACCTACATTTTGGATATGGAAAAGCTTGCTACAGCCAAGGAAGATTTGACGATTATGCATCCGCTTCCGCGAGTAAACGAAATTTCTGTAGCCATAGATGATGATCCAAGGGCAAAATATTTTGAGCAGGCCCTATGCGGGAAATACATCCGAATGGCATTAATTCTTACCTTGTTAGGAATCAAAAAGGAGGAGAAATAATGAATATTGATGGCGTAAGCAATGGAATTGTTCTTGACCATATTCAAGCCGGCAAGAGCATGGATATTTATAAGCTGCTAAAACTGGATAAGCTATCCTGCAGCGTAGCAGTAATTCAAAACGCAGCCAGCACCAAGCTAGGCAAAAAAGACATTATCAAAATCGATGATATGATTGATTTGGATATGGATATCCTAGGATATATCGATCCCAATATTACCATTAACATCGTAAAGGATGGACATCTTCACAAGAAAGAGCATCTTGCCCTTCCGGAAACCTTAACCAATGTGATCAAATGTAAAAACCCACGATGCATTACTTCTGTTGAACAGGAAATCGTTCATGCCTTCAAGCTAGCAGACAGAGAAAAAAAGGTCTATCGTTGCATCTATTGTGATGTAGAGCATAAATCAAAGAAATAAACAAAGACGCAAACAAAGACGCAAACAAAGAAACAAAATGCAAACTCTCGAATAATTCAGAAAAATGCGGTATAATAAGAGGCAAGAAATCGGTTGATGAGAGAAGGAGGCAAAATATGTTATACGGAGACAATACTAAAGGATATGGCGATAGGGAAAGCGGCTCAAAGATTCCCAAGAATAAACTGGGCAAAAAGCCACTGGATCCTAGATTGGCAGCGGGATTGATTCGAAACCAGCTACTAGACGAGGGGAATGCCAGATTAAATCTAGCAACATTTTGTCAAACTTATATGGATGAAGATGCCATTAAGCTGATGAGTGAAACCCTTGAAAAAAATGCCATTGATAAATCGGAATATCCGCAAACAGCAGAGCTTGAGCGACGTTGTGTCAATATTATTGCAGATCTTTGGAATGCACCTAAGGCGGAGGACTATGTAGGGACTTCTACGGTAGGTTCAAGCGAAGCTTGCATGCTTGCCGGCATGGCCATGAAATTTCGGTGGAGACAAGCAGAGATTGCAAAAGGTAGGGACATTGTGGGCAGAAAGCCAAATTTGGTTATTTCTACAGCCTATCAAGTTTGCTGGGAGAAGTTTGGCGTATACTTTGATGTGGACCTACGCACAGTGCCCCTAGATGAAGAGCACCTGT
>JAVWKI010000100.1:0-6268 GCA_036638575.1 Anaerovoracaceae bacterium
GAATTAATTGACAAGCTCATTGAGCTTGCTATGGAGGAGGAATAAAATGGCAAAAGAAAAACTTGATTTTGATCAGGAAGAAGTAAGATTAAAATATAGACACACTACATCGCATATTTTGGCACAGGCAGTAAAAAAACTATGGCCAGAGGCGAAGCTAGCCATTGGGCCGGCGATTGAAAACGGATTTTATTATGACTTTGATTTGGAGCATAAGTTTACCGATCAGGATTTAAATAAAATCACAAAAGAAATGAAAAAGATTATTAAGGATAGCTTGCCTCTAGAGCAGTTTACCCTTCCTAGAGAAGAGGCGCTAGAGTTTGTAAAGGATGAACCATATAAGGTAGAATTGATTCAAGATTTGCCGGAAGGTGAAATCATTTCCTTCTACAAGCAAGGGGATTTTACCGACCTTTGTGCAGGCCCGCATATGGAAAAAACCGGACAAATCAAGGCGGTGAAGCTGACTAGCGTGGCGGGAGCTTACTGGAGAGGAGATTCGGATCGAAAGATGCTTCAGCGAATCTATGGAACCTGCTTCCCTACACAAGAAGAGCTAGATGCTTATCTTGCACGAATTGAAGAAGCCAAAAAGCGCGATCACAGAAAAATCGGTAAGGAAATGGATCTCTTTGCCATTTATGAAGAAGGTCCGGGCTTCCCATTTTTCATGCCAAACGGAATGATTATTCGAAATGAGCTAGAAAACTTCTGGAGACAGGAACACCGAAAACGCGGCTACGAAGAAATCAAGACACCATTGATTCTAAATGAGCAGCTTTGGCACACCTCTGGACATTGGGATCATTACCAGGACAACATGTATTTCACCAAAATAGACGAAGAGGATTTTGCCATCAAGCCAATGAACTGTCCAGGCTCTATGCTTGCTTATGGAAGAAAGCTACACTCCTATCGTGATTTACCGATTCGAATGGGAGAACTGGGACAGGTACATCGACATGAGCTTTCTGGAGCGTTACATGGACTAATGCGTGTAAGAACCTTTACCCAGGATGATGCCCATATCTTCATGCTACCAGAGCAAATTAAGGATGAAATTAAGGGTGTTATTAACTTTATTGACTATGTATATAATCTGTTTGGATTTAAATATCATATTGAACTATCCACAAAGCCGGAAGACTCTATGGGCAGTGCAGAGGAATGGGCGGCAGCAGAAACTGCCCTTCGTGAAGCCATGGAGGAAGAAGGACTAAGCTTTATTATCAATGAAGGAGACGGCGCATTTTACGGGCCAAAGCTAGACTTCCACTTAGAGGATTCCTTGGGCAGAACTTGGCAGTGTGGAACCATTCAGCTGGATTTCCAAATGCCTCAGCGATTTGATGTAAATTATATTGGATCAGATGGAGAGAAGCATAGACCGGTAATGATTCACCGTGTAATTTTTGGATCAATAGAACGATTTATTGGTATTTTGACCGAGCATTTTGCAGGAAAATTCCCATTATGGCTAGCACCGGTACAGGTGAAATTGCTTACCGTAACAGAGAAGTTTACCGATTATGCAAAAGCTGTTGCCAAGGAACTTGAGGAAGCAGGTCTTAGAGTAGAAGTAGATGTTCGAAATGAAAAAATCGGATACAAGCTTCGTGAGGCGAGAAACGAACGATGTGCCTATATTGGAATTATCGGGGAGAGAGAGGCTGAAGCTGGGACATTGACGGTACGTTCTTCCAAGGTAGGAGAACTAGGAGAGCTTTCTGTTGCAGAGATGAAAGAAAAATTATTGAAAGAAATTCAAGAGAAGGCGGTTTAAGGTTATGGACAATGGGAAAAAGGAATGGAGAGAAGGGGTTTATTTGACCACGGCTTCTACCAGCTTAGGTGCAGACATCATGGAATCTAAGCTTCGCAGTGCAGGAATACCTTGCCTCAAAAAATACAAGGGCGCAAGTAATTTTATGGAGATTGCTTTGGGTGCAAACACAACGCAGCCCATAGAATTATATGTACCGGAGGAAACTTTGGCAGAAGCCAAGGAGATAATCATTCCTATTCCCATCGAGGATGACTTTGAAGAAGCGGAAGAAGAAGAATAAATTAAGCTTTATCGCGAAGCAGCTTTGCTGCTTCGCGGTTTCTTTTTTTTCGCTGCAGTGAGGGCAAAGGTTGTAGAAACCTTATGATTTGCGGGAAAAACCATAGTACCAAAGACTGAATTTTATAAACCGTAGGGGGGATAGTTGACCAAAAGAAGATAACCATGATAAAATCTAGGGGTGTTAGGACTTATTTTTAACGTATTGTTTAATTTATTGATGAGAGCGGGGAATGAACGATGGAAGGAAAAGAAGGAAAGGCGAAACGTGCGAAAAAGCAAGTTAAAGTGCGGCATGCACTGATTACCTTCGGGATTTTAATCGGGGTAATGGCGTTGGGAATTATCAAATATGAAGTTGCTGTACATGTTCCGATGTTTATCGGCGTGATTGCGGCAGCATTAATGGCACTTTATTTAGGTAACGAATGGGAAGACATCGAAACGGCAATGAAGGATGGAATCTACAATGCGTTACAGGCAATTATGATTTTGGCCATAGTCGGTATTTTGATTGGTGTTTGGATTTTGGGCGGAGTTGTGCCGGCAATGATCTATTACGGATTGAAGCTACTTTCTCCGGCAATCTTCTTGGTTGCCGCATTGCTGATTTGCTCAATTACCTCCTTGGCGACAGGAACCTCATGGGGAACCATGGGAACCATGGGTCTTGCCTTGATGGGTATTGCGGTAGGACTGGGAATTCCTGCACCGATGGCGGCAGGAGCGATTATTTCTGGAGCGTATTTCGGAGACAAGATGTCACCACTTTCTGATACCACCAACTTAGCGCCAGCTATGGCAGGTACGGATGTATTTACCCATGTAAAGTTTATGGTTTTACCTACAGCCATTGCTTATGGAATCAGCTTGATTGTGTTTGCGGTAATGGGCTTTGCCTATGCAAACAGTGGCGGAGGGGCAGACCTTTCTGCAGTAAAAGAAATGAGCGACGGCTTACAAGGGATGTTCCATATTAATCCGCTAATGCTTTTGCCACCACTGATTGTTATTGTTGCGGTGGCCCTAAAGGTTCCGGCTATTCCGGGAATTACCTTAGGGATTATTGCCGGGGGAATTATTGGAATCATCTTCCAAAAGGATGCAAATTTTGGTGCAATTCTAGCTGCAGGAATGGATGGATATACCAGTGAAAGCGGAATTAAAGCGATTGACGATCTACTGACTGCCGGCGGCTTGATGAACATGATGTCCTCAATTGCCTTGACCATTATCGCCATGATGTTTGGTGGAATAATGGAAGGAACAGGACAGCTGCAAGTATTGGTAGAAAAAATTGTTCGTATTGCAAAAACTCCAGCAGCGCTTGTTACTACAACGGAGGTTACCTGTGTGTTAAGTAATGCAACGATGCCAGAACAGTACATTTCTATCGTGGTTCCGGGCAGAATGTATGCGGAAACTTATCGAAAAATGGGCTTACATCCAAAGACCTTATCCAACGCACTTGAAGGTGCAGGAACGGTTACTTCCGCACTAATTCCTTGGAACACCTGTGGTGTTTACATTGTGGGCGTTTTGGGCATTTCTGCCTTTGAATATTTCCCATATGCAGTATTTAACCTTCTGATGCCAATTACTGTAATTGTACTGGCTTATATGGGTATTGGCATAGCAGATAAGGACGGTTATCGTATGACAAAGAGAGCGCAAGCAAAGAAAAAAATAGAGATGGCAGAACAAAATAAATAAAACGCAAAGAAAATAACTTTGTAGGGGTTTAGGAGCAAAGATGGGCATTTCTCATCGATGCTCCTTTTTTATGTCACGGGAACTGCTTATTTGTAACATATTCTTGGAATTTATGAAAGAACATGGTAAACTAATAATTTAGAGAAGGGAGAGTATACTGATGAATGAAACTTTAAATATAACAACAGAAGAACCGCAGGATGCCCCAAAGGGAAAGGGTAAGCGCAAGTGGACCAAACCATTAATCATTTTGGGTGGAATTATTTTGGGCATCGTGCTTCTTGGCGTTTCTTGTAATCCCATAGGGGGAGGCCCAATACCGCCGGGGGGAGATCTGAACGAAGATCATATTGCTGTCCTTCATGTAGAGGGTGTTATTTCAGCAGAAAGCACGGGCTCTTTAATGGGGGGAAGCAATAGCTACAACCATGAATTTTTGCTTAGCACCATTGAGGAAGCAAAGCACAATGACCAGAACAAGGGAATCATGCTTTACGTCAATACTCCGGGAGGAAGTGTTTATGAAAGCGATGAGCTATATTTGAAGATTAAGGAATATCAACAGGAGACAGGGCGCCCAGTATACACCTATATGGCGGCAATGGCAGCTTCTGGGGGATATTATATTTCTGCACCGACAGATAAAATTATTGCAAATCGGAATACTTGGACCGGTTCTATTGGCGTGACCATCGGAACCATTTATGATGTGACTGGGCTGATGGAAAAGTACGGGATTAAGGCAGTTACCATTGATTCGGGTGCCAATAAATCCATGGGTAGTATAACCCAGCCAATGACTCCGGAGCAGCAGGAAATCTTTCAAGGCTTAGTCAATGAGGCCTATGAACAATTTGTTTCTATTGTGGCAGAGGGCAGAAGCCTTTCCGTGGATCAGGTGAAGACTTTGGCAGATGGCCGGATCTATACGGCGAAGCAGGCAATGGAGGTTGGCTTGGTAGATGAAATTGCTACCTTTGGCGAAGCAAAAGAAAAAATGATAGAAGACTATGGTCTTGGTCAGTGTAATTTTTATGATTTTCAGCCACAGGAAATGGGCTTGCTTGAAACCTTGATGAGTACAGCTTCTCAGCTGAACGCCGGATCAGGGGGGGATATACAAAGTTTAATGCAGCTGATGAATAAGAAAGGCGATTTTCCCATTGCCTATATGAGTGATTGGACCAAATAGTGGCAAGGTAGCGGAAGGAGAACTTTGATTATGAGCTTTTATGAAGGCGCATATTTTTTCACATGTCTGGGGATTGGGTTAATCCCTGCAATTTGCTTAGGGATTGCAGAAAAACCTATAAAACTTTATGGGGGAGTATTATCCATACTCTTCTTGATCTTGGTATTTAAAGATAAGCCGATACAATTAGCATATTTAGCCTTGTATCTGGTACTAATGCTATGGATCATTGCCTATTACCTTAAATTGAGAAAGCGTTATGGCAGAAATAAATTTTTATATAAATTGTTTTTGGCCTTGGCCCTTGCACCCTTGGTGATAAGCAAAATAGCCGGGCTTTTCGATGGGAACCTCTTTGCATTTTTAGGGATTTCTTACATCACCTTCAAGATTGTTCAAGTGGTTATCGAAACCTACGATGGAATTATAGAGCAGGTGAAGCTGGTAGACTTATTGTGCTTCATTTTATTCTTTCCATCCTTCAGTTCCGGCCCGATCGATCGAAGTCGAAGGTTTTTTGGAGATTTAAATGACATCCCTAGCAAGAAGGAATACTTCAACCTACTGGGAACCGGCTTACAGAAAATTTGTCTTGGACTGGTTTATAAATTTGTAATTTCAGCAATTCTTTATGGATATTTAAACAGTATCTTTGCAGAGAACTATGACCTACTTCATACGATTGGTTATGCTTACTGTTATGGCTTTTATCTATTCTTTGACTTTGCAGGGTACAGCTTGATGGCTGTAGGTGTAAGCTATATTCTGGGCATTAAGACGCCGGACAATTTTAAGTGGCCGTTTATCAGCAAGGATATTGCCGATTTCTGGAACCGATGGCATATTTCCCTATCCCACTGGTTTCGAGATTTTATCTTTTCTCGCTTTATGGTCAATGCCATTAGAGGGAAATGGTTTAAGAAAAAGCTAAACGGTGCTTGCGTAGGATTGATTATCAATATGACCATTATGGGCGTTTGGCATGGATTGACAAGCTATTATATTGCCTATGGTATCTATCATGGGGTTTTACTGGCAGCAACAGAAATTTGGCAGAAGAAATCACCGATACACAAGAAGTACAAAAAGAAGAAAGGCTATATTGTCCTTTCGTGGTTTGTTACCATAAACCTTGTCATGTTGGGATTCTTGATTTTTTCCGGTCACGGCAATGTGGTACTGGGTGCATGGATTGGAAAATAAAGAGAAGCGGATTAGAAACGGAGAAGAACGATGAGAAGAGTATTGGCATTTATTTTGGCACTGATCCTATTTGTGGGGGTGGTGCTAGGCTA